>JAZSQG010000082.1:0-2907 GCA_045537855.1 Oscillospiraceae bacterium | reverse complement strand
TCCCCCACCCGGATGACGCTGTGATCTTTGTCGTAGGTGCGCCCCGCTTCGCTCTCTTCATAGGGATCCTCCGGCGTGGGCCGGTAGGCTTCACAGCCGTGGCTGTGGAGGATGAGGATCTGGGGCACCCCCGGCTGCAGGCTGCAGCCCCAGCCCTCCTCCAGGAGGGCGCGGTAGTCCGGCGTCCGCTTCCCGGCGTTGTGTACCCGGGGCAGGGGCCGCTCCCCGGGTGCTTCCTCCCGCCCGGCGGCGGGGATGTAGGCTTCGGGCAGGACTGCAGCAGCTTCGGATCCTTCCGCATTCGAAATTGCTGCGGTTTCCCGGGGAAACGCGCTTTCGGCGCTGAGCCAGCTTTCCCGGGCAGGAAGGCTTCCCCCGCGTCCGGGCTCCGGCCCGGGAACCTGCCTTTCCCCCGGCAGCTCCGCCGGACTTGCAGCCTGTCCCCCGGCGCTGAGGGCCAGGGCCAGCCGGGGAAACACCGGGGTGCTGCCGAGGAGGCGCAGCAGCACCCCCATCACAATGAGCAGACTCAGGGCCGGCCAGAAGAGGCCTTTCCGTTTTTTCATTGTGTTCTCCCTCCTTCCCGCACGGCCCTGCAGCAGCATTTGCCGCCCGAAACAGCGGCCGCAGGCCGCGTCCGGTACAGAGCTTATGCGCCGGAGGGGCTTGTCAGAACCCGCCCGGGCGTGTTATGATGCAGCCATCACACACAAAGGAGAACAGCATGGATTATACATATACCACCAAGGGCGTCTGCTCCCGGCAGATCCACATCAGCGTGGAGGGGGACACGGTCACCCATGTGCAGTATGTGGGCGGCTGCCCCGGCAACGTCATCGGCGTGGCCCGGCTGGCGGAAAACCGCAGCATTGACGAACTCATCGGTCTGCTGGGGGGCGTGCGCTGCGGCATGAAGCCCACCTCCTGCCCCGATCAGCTGGCCCAGGCCCTGAAGGCCATCAAGGCCGGTCAGACTCAGGCCTGAAGCATCGGAAGAACACCCGAAAGCGCGCAAAAACCCGGTAGCTGCTATGCAGCTTCCGGGTTTTCTTCTTTTTTGCGGGGCTTTATGCCGCGGCAGCCTTGCGGCGATTGCGCAGGACCTGCAGCAGAACGATGCCGCCCACGATGACGATGCCCAGCACGTCGGTGACGAGACCGGGGTAGATGAGCAGCAGGCCGCCGGCAATGCAGAGGATGCGCAGACTCCAGTGGATGTGGCCGCTGAAGTAGCCCTCCAGACCCATGGACACGCCGAACATGCCCACGGTGGAGGTGATGACGATGACCGCAAAGTCGAAGATGGTGGTATTGATGAGGAGCATGGCCGGATTCAGCGCAAAGATGTAGGGGATGAGGAAGGCGGCAATGGCCAGCTTCGTGGCGACGAGGGCCGTCTTCATGGGCTTGGAACCGGCGATGGCGCTGCCGGCATAGGCGGCCAGAGCCACAGGCGGGGTGATATCCGCCACGATGCCGAAGTAGAACACGAACATGTGGGCCGCCACCATGGGGATGCCCATCTCCACCAGAATGGGGGCGCAGGTGGAGGCCATGATGCAGTAGTTGGCGGTGGTGGGAACACCCATGCCCAGCACGATGCAGCAGAGCATGGTCATGAACAGGGCGATGATGACCTGACCGCCGGAAGCGGCCAGCACGGCGCTCTTCAGCAGGGAGGCAAGGCCCGTCATGGTGATGCAGCCGGCGATGATGCCCGCGATGCTGCAGGCGGCGGCCACGGCGATGGTGCCCTGGGCGCCGGCGGCAAGGGCTTCAAAGATCTTGCGGAAGTTGATACGGTCGCCCCGGTTGAAGAGGCCCACCAGAATGACGCAGGCGATGGAGATGACGGCGGACTGCTGGATGGTGCGGGTATTGGTGGAAATGAGAAGGATGAGCACCACCAGAGGCAGCAGCAGGAAAACCTTTTTGATGAGCTGGCGGAACTGGGGCAGCAGTTCCTTGGGGATGCCGTTGAGACCCAGCTTCTTGGCTTCCAGATGGACGGAAATGAAGATGCCGGCAAAGTAGAGCACGGCGGGGAGGATGGCGCGCACGGCGATGAAGCCGTAGCTCTCGCCGATGAATTCCGCCATCAGGAAGGCGGCGGCGCCCATGATGGGGGGCATGATCTGACCGCCGGTGGAGGCGGCGGCTTCCACGGCGCCGGCAAATTCCGGCCGGTAGCCGGTCTTCTTCATCATGGGGATGGTGATGCTGCCGCTGCCCACGGTGTTGGCCACGCTGGAGCCGGAGGCCATACCCTCCAGGGCGCTGGCGATGACCGCCACCTTGGCGGGGCCGCCGGAATACTTGCCCACGGCGGCGTTGGCCAGACTGATAAAGAAGTCCGCAATGCCGCTGCGCTCCAGAAAGGCACCGAAGATGATGAAGACGGCGATGAACTTGGCGCAGACGTTGATGGGCGTGGACAAAATCCCGTCGGTACTGAAGACCAGAGACTTCATCAGGTTCTGGAGGCGGCGGATGAATTCCACCTGCCCGGCCTGATAGAAGAACAGGGCGTAGATGATGAAGGCGCCCGCCACGAAGAGGATGGGCAGACCCACGCTCCGGCGGCAGACCTCAAACACCGAGAGGATGCAGATGACACCCAGCAGGATGTGATACCACTCGTAGCGGCTCAGGCGCATGTTCACCAGGTCGATGGCGTTGATGACAAAGTAACCGAAGGCCGCGACGGTGACGCAGATGAGCAGGATATCGTACCAGGGCAGGTAGTTCACCCGCTGCACGCCCTTCTTCACCGGGAACACCAGATAGCCCAGCACCACGATCACGCAGACAAAGAGACCCAGACGGGCCTGCTGCACCAGACCGAAGGAAAAGAGGGTATCGGCAATGCAGTACAGTGCAAACAGCGTCAGCAGACACTGGAGGAAG
>JAZSQG010000079.1:0-2433 GCA_045537855.1 Oscillospiraceae bacterium | reverse complement strand
ATCTCCCAGGAAGTGGCCCTGCGCAACGGCTGCGGCGCTCTGGTCACCGGGGAAAACCTGGGCCAGGTGGCCAGCCAGACCATGGAGGCCCTGCGCTGCACGGAAGCCCCCCTGACCCTGCCCGTGCTGCGCCCCCTCATCGGCATGGACAAGGAGGAGATCATCGGCATGGCCCGGAAGCTGGGTACCTTCGAGACCTCCATCCTCCCCTATGAGGACTGCTGCACCGTGTTCACCCCCCGGCACCCCCGCACCAAGCCCACCCTGGCAGAGGTGGAAGAGGCGGAAGCCGCCCTGGACGTGGAAGCCCTGGTGCAGGAAGCTCTGGCCGGCATCGAGCGGGTACCCATCCTGTGAGCCGGAAAGCGGAGATCCTCGCCGTGGGCACCGAGCTGCTCCTGGGCGAGATCGTGAACACCGATGCCAGGGACGTGGCCCGGGCCCTCAGCGCCCTGGGCATCGACGTATACTGGCACAGCGTGGTGGGAGACAATCCCCGGCGCCTCCGGGAGGCGGTGGAGATCGCCGCCGCCCGGGCGGATGTGATCATCACCACTGGCGGTCTGGGCCCCACCTATGACGACCTGACCAAGGAGACTCTGGCCCGCTGCTTCGGCCTGGAGTTGGAATTCCACCCGGAGCAGGCGGAGCACATCCGGGCCATGTTTGCCGCCCGGGGCCGGGAGATGACGGAAAACAATCTCCGGCAGGCCATGCTCCCCCGGGGCTGCACGGTGCTGCACAACTATAACGGCACCGCCCCCGGCGCCGCCTTTGAAGCCCGGGGCATCCATGTCATCATGCTCCCCGGCCCGCCCGGGGAGCTGCGGAAAATGCTGGAGACCGGGGCCGTGCCCTACCTCCGCAGCCTGTCCGATGACTGCCTCGTCTCCCACGATGTGCATGTCTTCGGCATGGGAGAAAGCGCCGTGGAGCAGCTGCTCCACGAAGAGATGCTGGCCCTCAAAAATCCCAGCCTCGCTCCCTACGCCCAGACCGGAGAAGTACGCCTGCGTGTCACCGCCAAGGCTTCCTCCTCTGCCGAGGGGGACGCCCTCTGCCGCCCGGTGCTGGAAACGCTCCGGGAAACGCTGGGCGATGTGGTCTACGGAGTAGATGAGGGGAGCCTGGAAGCCCTCTGCCTGCGCCTCCTGCGGGAGCGGGGCATGACGGTGACGGCGGCGGAAAGCTGCACCGGCGGTCTCATCGCCAAGCGCCTCACCGACCTGCCCGGGGCCAGCGCCGTGTTCCCCGGGGGTGTGGTGTCCTACTGCAATGCCGTGAAGGCCGGGGTGGTGGGCGTTAAGGCCGAAACCCTGGAAGCATTCGGCGCGGTAAGCCGGGAAACGGCCCTGGAAATGGCACAAGGCGTGCGCCGCCTGATGGGGGCGGATATCGCCCTCAGCGCCACGGGCCTTTCCGGCCCGGACGGGGACGGCTCGGATACCCCCGTAGGCAGCGGCTTTGTGGCCATCGCCTGGGAGGGGGGCAGCTACTGCCGGCCCATCCGGATGGGGGGCGACCGGGACTTCGGCCGCCATCTGGCCGCCAGCCACGCATTTGACCTGCTGCGCCGCCATCTGCAGGGTCTGAACCTGTAAAAAATTCGTGAAGGGCTACCGCGGAAGGAAAATCCGTGGTAGAATATACTGATTTAATTCCATCGGATTTTCCGGGAGGCACAACCCATGCGCAAACGCCCCATTACCGCACTGATCATCGCGGTGCTGGCTCTGCTGCCGGCACTGCTGAGCGGCTGTGGGCTGGAAGGGGGGCCGGACAGTCTGCTGAGCCTGCCCAAGCTGCCGGACGAATATCTGGAACTGCAGAAAGCCATCGACCAGGAGCTGCGGGAGGGCACGGTCTATGCCGCCCCCGCCGCCGGGAGCCACCGGCAGTCGGTGCAGCTCCGGGACCTGAACGGTGACGGCACGGAGGAGGCACTGGCCTTCTTCCGCAGTAACGGCGAACGCCCCCTGAAGATCCGCATCTTCCTCCGGGAGGAGGAGGCGTATACCCGCGCCGCCCTCATTGAGGGGGACGGCACCGGCATTGAAAGCATCGATTATACCGATATGAACGGCGACGGCTGGAGCGAGGTCATCGTGGGTTGGAGCATGGGGGGTGAGCTGAAAATGCTCAGCGTCTACTCCATCCGGGGCTTTCAGGTCTCCACCCTGGCCACCGCCGACTACGCCCAGTTCCTCTCCGCCGACATGGACGGGGACGGGCCCCGGGAGCTGCTGCTGGTGCGCCCGGGCAGTGCCGAGGACTCGGGGGTACTGGAGCTCATCCGCCTCCGGGCCGACGGGGAGACCGAGGGCAGTCAGGCCCGGCTTTCCGCCGGGGCCTCTGTCAGCCGCATCAGCGCCTGGCCCCTGAAGGACCTTCCCTGCGCCCTGTATGTGGAATCCGCCTGCGCGGAGGGTCTGG
>JAZSQG010000340.1:0-2940 GCA_045537855.1 Oscillospiraceae bacterium | reverse complement strand
CACCAGCGTCACGGCCACCAACGCCTTCGGGCAGATGAGCAGCCGGGCCATCAACGGCTCGGGCTTCCTCATCAGCGCCGACGGCTATATCGTCACCAACTACCATGTGGTGGAGGCTGCCTACACCGAGGGGCACGCCCTCACGGTGATGCTCCTCAGCGGGGAAGAGTACCCGGCCACCATTCTGGGGGGCGATGCGGATAACGATGTGGCCCTGCTGAAGATCGAGGGGGAGCATTTCCCCTTTGTCCTCATCGGGGACTACAGCGCCATTCAGGTGGGGGAACGGGTCTACACCATCGGCAATCCCCTTGGGGAACTGACCTATACCATGACCGGCGGCATCGTCTCGGCCCTGGACCGGAGCATTGCCACCGGCCCCAACACCACCATCGACATGTTCCAGACGGATGCGGCCATCAATCAGGGCAACAGCGGCGGCCCGGTGTTCAACGCCCGGGGCGAAGTCATCGGCATCGCCTCCGCCAAGTATGCCTCTTCCGGCGTGGAGGGGCTGGGCTTCGCCATCCCCATCAGCGACGCCATGTTCATCGTGGACGAGCTGGCGCAGTACGGCTATGTCCGGGGCAGGCCCCTCATGGGCATCACCGTGGGGAATGCCGCCTACTACGGCGCCGGGGAGGAAGGCGCCGTGGTGCTGGAGGTGGTGCCCGGCAGCTGTGCGGAAAAAGCGGGGCTGCTCCCCGGGGACCTCATCACCGCGCTGGACGGGCAGCCCATTGCCGACGTGCCGGGTCTGCTGGAAACGAAGGACCGCTACCGGGCGGGGGACACGGTGACGCTCAGCGTCCTCCGGGAGGGTCAAACCCTGGAACTCCCCATGACTCTGGATGAAAAAAAGCCCGACACCCCCAAAGCGGGCAATCCCTGAAGCGCTCCGGCGGATGATCGAAAAACAAAAAGGAGAAGGCTCATTCTGAGCCTTCTCCTTTTTATCCTTTTGCGGCAGGATATCGGCCTTCCCGCGGCAAAGCCGTATATCGCGCGCTTTGGTGCATATCGCAGCATGGGCTTATCGCGCGTGCAAGGCGCGCATAACCCGCAATTTTACCCGGCTTTGCCGGAGAGGATGAGCTCCACCGCCTCCTGGGGGGTGGAAACGATATAGTCGGCCCCTGCCGCCTCCAGCTCCTCCCGGCTGCCGTAGCCGTAAAGCACGCCGATGACGGGCATATTGTGCTCCTTTGCGCCGATGACGTCATGCTCCCGGTCGCCGATCATGATGCATTCGGACGCCTTCGCGGGGAGCTTTTCCAGCACCGCGGCGATGACTTCCCCCTTGCTCAGGCGGGTTTCGTCCCGGAGGCTCCCGGTGATGAGGGCAAAATCGTCAAAAAAGCCGAAATGCACCGCAATGCGCCGGGCAAAATCCTCCGGCTTGGAGGTGGCCATGGCCAGGGTGTAGCCCGCATCCCGCAGGGTCTTCAGGGCTGCGGGGATGGCGGGGTAGAGTTCGTTTTCGAAAATGCCCCGGTCAGTAAAGTATTCCCGGTAATCCGCCACGGCCTGCCGGGCCTTCTCTTCGCTGAAGGAGCAGAAGTTCATGAAGGACCAGATGAGGGGAGGCCCGATGAACCTGTACAGTTCCTCCCGGGGCGGGATCTCCGCGCCGGCCTTTTCCAGCGCATACATGACGCTGTTGGTAATGCCAAGACCCGGGTCGGTGAGGGTACCGTCCAGGTCCCAGAGTACGTATTTCATCTTCGGAAAACCTTACTTCTGCCAGGCTTCGTCCTGCCAGTCCTTCTCCATGCAGGCGCGGCAGGAGTCGCACTTCTTGCCGGGGAAGAGCTTGCACATGATGGGGCCGTTGTACCACATCTCCCGGGTGCCGCCGGGCAGATCGTAGATGCCGCCGAACATGCCCTGCATCAGGGCAGCCTGGAAGAAGACGGGCTTATCCACCCGCTGGAACTCCAGGGGGCAGTGGTACACGCCGGCGGGAACGCGGATGATGGTGGGCTGCTCGATGACGATGACCTCCGCATCCTTGCCCTGCTCGCCCAGGGTGAACTCGATGTGGGCGTCAAAGTCGAAGAGGTTGGGGAAGGTGCCGCCCAGGAAGATCAGGTATTCATCGCAGTTGTGGCGATGGGGGAAGCGGTCGATGCAGAAGGGCTTGACGAAGATCTGGAAGCCCACGTTATACTGCGCGCCGGGGAGCTGGCTGGCGCCGCGGAAATAGGCCTGGGGGGAAATGACAAATCCGGCATCGGAATTTTCCGGCACGGCCTCGTTGTATTCCGGCTCAAAGCGGTGGACGAGCTTTTCATATTTTCCCATGATGTTCTTTCCTTTCATTTTTACATTTGATACATGGATTATACATGAGCCGGGGCGGCATTACAATCCGCATTTGCCGCGTTGACAAATTTTCCGCAAAGGTGATACTATAGAGCCGAGCATTTCAGAAAGGATGATTTCATCATGAGCAAACTGAGCGTTCCCGAAATGATGTGTGAAAACTGCGTCAAGCGCATCAGCAGCGCCCTGAACGGCGCCGGTCTGCAGTTCAGCGTCTCTCTGGAGACCAAGAGCGTGGAAGTGGCCGCCGGCTGCGAGCAGCAGGCCATCGACGCCCTGGCCGACGTGGGCTTTGACGCCGAAGTGGCCTGAGCATCCCACGAACCCCAAAATAACGGCGCGGCCGTCTGAGCAGTCTCAGACGGCCGCGGCAGCATCCGGCGGCAAAAAGTCAGGCCACCAGGGACTTTCGCTTTTTCCACACCCCGCTGTAATAGTAGATCACGCAGAGGATGGTGTTGACATAGGCGGCAAGGCCGTAGCCCAAAAACCAGCCCATGAGTCCCATGTCGCAGACATAGGCCAGAAAGAGGCTGATGGCGATGCGGCTGACGAAGCCGTCCAGCAGGGCGATGATGAGCACCAGCGCAGCATTGCCGATGCCCTCCAGAAAGG
>JAZSQG010000143.1:0-7840 GCA_045537855.1 Oscillospiraceae bacterium | reverse complement strand
GTCATGAGCCCCTCTTCGATGCCGAATTTATCGTGGATGACCTTGGCCAAAGGGGCCAGGCAGTTGGTGGTGCAGGAAGCGTTGGACACCACGTTCATGGCGGGGTCGTAGCTTTCGTGGTTCACGCCCATCACGAACATGGGGGCGTCGGAGGAGGGAGCGGAGATGACCACCTTGCGCACCGTGTCGTGGAGGTGGGCGGAGGCCTTCTCCAGAGCGGTGAACTTGCCGGTACACTCCAGCACGTATTCCGCGCCCGTTTCCCCCCAGGGGACCTGGGCGGGGTCGGTGCAGGCATAAAGGGGAATGAATCTGCCATTGACGCGGACGCCGCCTTCGGCAGCTTCCACGCTGCCCCTGAAGCGGCCGTGGACCGAGTCAAACTTCAGCAGATAGGCCATGTAATCGGCGTCGATAAAGGGGTCGTTCACGGCGCAGACCTGCAGATCCTCCCGCTCTTCGGCAAGGCGCAGGGCCAGTCCGCCGATGCGTCCGAAGCCGTTGATGGCAATGTTCAGCTTCTTGTTCTCCATATCATTCACTCCTGTAAGCTACACGTTGCACATGTTACATACATCTGGCATAAGCAATGTATCATGCTGTGTTATTTTTGTCAATGCATTCTCCCCAATTTATGGAACAATATGCCGGAGAAGCAAAAAAAACGGGTCATTGGAGCAAGCGAAGAAAAAGATTTGCAATGAATGTTCAAATAAGCTATACTCAGGGGAAACCCGGCCTGTGCCGTTACAGGAAAGGACTTTCCATGGAACAGAACCCCATCCTGAATGCCAGTCTTTCGGCAGATAACAATATACCCCTCTACTTTCAGCTGGAATCCCTGATCCGCCGCTGCATTTCCGCCGGGCTGCTCAAGCCCGGGGATCTGCTGCCCTCGGAAGCGGAGATGTGCCGGGTCTTCGGCATCAGCCGCACCACCGTCCGGCAGGCGGTGGGAGAGCTGGAGGAGGAGGGGCTGGTGCTGCGCCATCAGGGCAAGGGCACCTTCGTGGCGGAGCCAAAGCTTCACCGCCGCAGCGAGAATATCTATTCCTTCACCTCCGAAGCCACCTCCATGGGCCTCAACCCCAGCTCCCGGCTCATCGAGTTTTCGGTGATCGTCCCCAGCGAAGATGTGTGCCGCATGCTGGAGCTCCAGTCGGCGGATGTGCCGGTGTACCGCTTCACCCGGGTGCGCATGGTGGATGGGGTGCCCCTGATGCTGGAAACATCTTTCTATCCCAAGTACATCTATCCGGCCCTGACGCCGGAGCTGCTGCAGACCCATTCCTTCTACTCTCTTCTGTATGAGCGGGGCATCGTGCCTGCCACCGCCCTGGATACCTACGAAGCCATCCGCCTGGACAATACCGCGGCGGAATTTCTGGGCACCAGGCCCGGCAGCGCCGGCTTTGCCCACCAGCGCATCACCCGGGCGGAAAACGGGGAAGTGTTTGAACTGACCCAGTCCATCATGCGGGGCGACCGCACCAAGCTGGAAATTACCATGCAGCGGGACGGGGTGAGCTTTGCCCGCAGTTTCGACGGCTGATACGGCAATTTGCGCGGCGGCAGGCTTCTGCCGCCGCCGACTTTTTTGCGAAAGGCGGGATACCCATGTCTATCGAGCGGGCGAGGGCCCACCTTGCGGCGCGGGGCCTGGACCCTGCGCGGATTTTGGAATTTGAAGTATCCAGCGCCACGGTGGAGCTGGCAGCCCGGGCGGTGGGGGTGGAGGAAGCCCGTATTGCCAAGACCCTCAGCTTCCGTTTGCCGGAGGGGGAGGGGGAGCGCATCCTTCTGGTGGTGGCCGCCGGGGATGCCCGCATCGACAACCCGAAGTATAAGGCACGCTTTCACGGCAAGCCCCGGATGCTGGAAGCATCGGAAGCCGAGCGCCTCATCGGCTACGCCGTGGGCGGCGTCTGCCCCTTCGGAGTGAATCCCGGGGTGGAGGTGTACCTGGATGCCTCCCTCCGCCGCTTTGAAACGGTGTATCCCGCCGTGGGCAGCTCCAACAGTGCCATCTGCCTCACGCCCCGGGAGCTGGAGGAGCTTTCCGGCGCGCTGGACTGGGTGGATGTCTGCAAGCTTCCCCAGGGTTAAAAAAAGCTTGACAAGGCGGGGAAGGGCCGCTATAATCTTTTTCATTAAATCAGAAATGCTGTGATGGAATTACGCCATCCCTGGCGCGTTTCAGAGAGCCGGCGGCTGCTGTGAGCCGGTACGCAACGGGTTGGGCGGTCTCGTTCCGGAGCAGGAGCCCCGAACATTCAGTAAGGGTTCCCGGCAGGCGCCGTTATCTTCGCCGTCAGCTTGTCAGAGCTGTGTGAGCGGCGGTCCCTTTGGGCCGCAAGCGGGGTGGTACCGCGGTTTATTCCGTCCCCGGGACGCTGTGGCGTCTCGGGGATTTTTGCATGTTTGGCCGAAATCGGCAGTTTGGGAGGTTTTTATGAAGAGAATCAATCTGGCAGATCAGACCCTGCGCCTGCGGGGCGAAGCTTTGAGCTTCAAGGAAAAGCTGGAACTGGCCCGGGAACTGGAGCGGGCCGGTGTGGATGTGATCGAGGCAGCCGCCATTCAGGACGAGCAGGCGGATGCACTGCTCATCCGCACCCTTGCCTCCCTGCTGCGGGACGCCGCCGTGAGCGTCCCCGCCGGTCTCACCGAGGCGGAAGCCCAGCGGGCCTGGGCAGCCCTGCAGAAGGCCCGGAAGCCCCGCCTGCTGGTGAGCGTCCCCGTGTCCCCGGTGGGCATGGAGTACAGCTGCGGCATGAAGGCTCCCAAGCTGCTGGAGTGCGTCCGGCAGCAGGTGGCGCGCTGCGCCGCCCTCTGCGCAGACGTGGAGTTCTGCGCCCAGGACGCCACCCGGGCGGAGGAGGAATTCCTGCTGCAGGTCCTCAAGGCTGCCGTGGAAGCCGGGGCGAAAACCGTCACCGTCTGTGATTCCGCCTGCCTCTTCCTGCCGGAAGAGCTGGCTGCCTTCGTGGGCGCTCTGCGTGAAAAGCTGCAGCTGCCCGAAGGGGTCTGCCTCTCCGTGGAAGCCTCCGACGGGATGGGCATGGGCGCGGCCTGCGCCTTCTCCGCCGCCCGGGAAGGGGCGGGAGAACTCAAGACCGCCGTGGGCGCCGCCATGCCGGAGCTGGGCACCGTGGCCCAGGTGCTGCGCAGCCGGGGCGACCATCTGCAGCTCCGGTCCGGTCTGGATATGACCGGCATCCAGCGCTGCCTGCAGAACATCGGTGCCCTCTTTGTCTCCGAAGGCCGGCACCGCAAGAGCCCTGCCGGCAATGTGAATCCCGAGGCGGACAGCCTCTCCCTCACCGCGGAGGCGGATATGGATGCCGTCAGCGCCGCAGTACGCGCCCTGGGCTATGAGCTGGGGGCCGAGGACCTGGCCCGGGTGCTGGAGGCGGTGCACCGCATCGCCCAGGCAAAGCCCGTTACCGCCCGGGAGCTGGATGCCATTGTGGCCGACTCTGCCCAGCAGGTGCCCGCCACCTACCGCCTGGTGCGCTATGTGGTCAACAGCGGCAACGTGATCTCCGCCACTGCCCATGTGGAGCTGGAAAAGGACGGCAGCATCTTCAGCGGTCTCAGCACCGGCGACGGCCCCATCGACGCCGCCTTTATGGCCATTGAGCAGCTGGTGGGCCACCACTACGAGCTGGACGATTTCCAGATCCAGTCCGTCACCGAGGGCCGGGAGGCCATGGGCCGCACCCTGGTGAAGCTCCGGGACCGGGGCATGCTCTATTCCGGCGAGGGTCTCAGCACCGACATCATCGCCGCTGCCATCCACGCCTATCTGAACGCACTCAACAAGATCGTGTATGAGGGGAAACGCGCATGAAACTTTCCTTTTCCACCAACGGCTGGAGCGGCTACAGCTGGCAGGATTTCCTGGAGCTGGCCTCCGGCATGGACTTTCAGGGCATTGAGCTGCACAAGGTGGACGACGGCGTCCTCATCGGCAGCGACGGCCCCCTGAATCCCCGGAATCTCAGCGCTAACCGCCGCAGGATGCTGGATCTGGGTCTGGAGCTCTGCTGTCTGGACGCCCTCTGCGACGTGGCGGGGGAGGATGCGGAAGCGGCCGCCTCCGACATCCGCTACAGCATCGACCTTGCTTCCCGGGCGGGCATCCCCTATGTCCGCGTCCATGCCGCCGACCACGGCGGCGGGGAAGAGGCGCGGGTGTTCCCCTGTCTGGAAAGCCTGCTGGACACGGCGGAAGCCGCGGGCGTCACCCTGCTGCTGGAAACCTATGGCATCTATGCCGATACCGCCCGCCTGCGGGACACGCTGAACCATTTCGCCAGCGACAGCGTGGCCGCCCTCTGGGACCTGCACCATCCCTACCGCTACCGGGGGGAGGAGCCGGAAACCACCGTCACCAATCTGGGCGCCTGGATCCGCCATGTCCATGTGAAGGACAGCGTGGCGGATGGGGAGGGCGTTTCCTTCCGCATGGTGGGGGAGGGGGACCTGCCCATCACCGACATGCTGGACGCCCTGAAGAGCGTGGGCTATGACGGCTTCCTGTCTCTGGAACTGGACCCCCGGGAGATGGATGGGCTGGGCATTGCCGAGCTGATCTTCCCCCACTTTGTCAATACCATGCGGGCCTACACCCGGGCCGGACGCCGCCGCCACCTCTACAAGAGCAAGCGGGACAAGGGCTATTACGTCTGGAAGAAGGATGCCCTCATCGAGCAGACCTTCCCCCAGGTGCTGGACCGGATGGCCGAGGAATTCCCCGACCAGTACGCCCTGAAATACACCACCCTGGACTATACCCGCACCTACAGCCAGTTCCGGGAGGATGTGGACGAATTTGCCCGCAGCCTCATCGCCCTGGGTGTGAAGCGGGGGGACAAGGTGGCCGTCTGGGCCACCAACGTGCCCCAGTGGTATATTTCCTTCTGGGCCGCCACCAAAATCGGCGCCGTGCTGGTGAGCATGAACACTGCCTATAAGATCCATGAGGCGGAGTACCTGCTGCGCCAGTCGGATACCCATACCCTCATCCTCATCGACCATTATCGGGACAGTGACTATGCCGGCATCATCCGGGAGCTGTGCCCCGAGCTCAAAGATACCCCCGAGGGCAAAGCCCTCCACAGCCGCAGGCTGCCCTTCCTGCGCAATGTCATCACCGTGGGCTTCCGCATGGCGGGCTGCATGAGCTGGGAGCAGGCGCTCAGCCGCGCCGGTGAGACCCCGGAAGCGGAACTGCGCCGCCGGGCCAGCCTGGTGGACATCCACGATGTGTGCAACATGCAGTACACCTCCGGCACCACGGGCTTCCCCAAGGGTGTCATGCTGACCCATTATAATGTAGTGAACAACGGCAAGTGCATCGGCGACCGCATGGACCTGTCCACCGAGGACCGGATGATGATCCAGGTGCCCATGTTCCACTGCTTCGGCATGGTCCTTGCCATGCCTGCCGCCATGACCCACGGCGCCAGCCTGTATCCCCTGCCCTATTTTTCCGCCAAGCCTGCCCTGGCCTGCGTCAACAACGAGCGCATCACCTGCTTCCACGGCGTGCCCACCATGTTTATCGCCATGCTGGAGCATGAGGATTTTTCCAAAACGGATTTCAGCTATATGCGCACGGGCATCATGGCCGGCTCCCCCTGTCCCATCAGCGTCATGCAGGACGTGGTGGACAAGATGCACATGTCCGAGATCACCATCGTCTACGGGCAGACGGAGGCCAGCCCCGGCTGCACCATGTCCTCCACCGACGATCCTCTGGAGGTGCGGGTGGGCACCGTGGGCCGGGCCCTGCCGGAAATCGAGTGCAAGATCGTGGACCCGGAGACAGGCGAAGAACTGCCCGACGGGGTCAACGGCGAATTTGTGGCCCGGGGCTACAACATCATGAAGGGCTATTACAAAATGCCCAGAGCCACCGCCTCCGCCATTGATAAGGACGGCTGGCTCCACACCGGCGACCTGGCCTGCCGCACCCCCGAGGGGAACTATCGCATCACCGGCCGCCTGAAGGACATGATCATCCGGGGCGGCGAGAACATCTACCCCAAGGAGATCGAAGAATTCCTCTACACCCATCCCGGCGTCTCCGATGTGCAGGTCATCGGCGTACCCGATGAGGGGCTGGGGGAAGAGATCATGGCCTGCATCATCCTCAAGCAGGGCGTCAGCCTCACCGAGGAGGAAGTGAAGGCTTTTGTCCGGGACCATATGGCACGGCACAAGGTGCCCCGCTATATCCGCTTCATGGACAGCTTCCCCACCAACGCCGCAGGCAAAATCCTGAAGTACAAAATGCGGGAGCAGGCCGTGGAACTGCTGGGCCTCCAGAAGGCCGATTCCGTGGTCACCGCCTGAGGAACCGCGCCCATTGAAAAAGCCCTCCGCTTCTGTTATGCTGTAGCAGGGATGCCGCAGCGGGAAGCGGAGGGCTTGTCTGCCCCCGCAGCCATCCCCCTGAAGAAACAAAATTCGAAGATGTAAAGGAATCGTTACCGTCATGGCCATTGAGCAAGCGCGGCAGGGCCGCCACAGCATCCTGCTGGATATGGAGTGGAACCAGCCTCTGCCCTGGAAAAACTATCCCCACGTGCCCAAGGCGCTGATGCCCGGCGAGATCATTCAGATCGGCGCGGTGAAGCTGGATGAACACATGCAGAAAATCGCGGAAGTGAAGATCAGCGTCCGGCCCAAATACTTCAAACAGGTCCACTGGAAGGTGAAGAAGCTCACCCACATCAGCGAAGAGGAGATGCGCAGCGGCCTCAGCTTTCCCGAGGCGGCAAGGCAGCTGGGGGACTTCTGCCTGGGTCACGGCAGCACGGCCTTTGACATCTTTGCCTGGGGCGGGGAGGATGAGCGCATCCTCATCGCCAATCTGGAGACCTGGGGGCTGGATCCCCGGTGGCTGCCGGACAACATCTACGACCTGCGCCTGATCTACGACGGCCTCTGCGGCAGGACGGAGAATTCCACCTCCCTTACCGATGCGGCCCAGGCTCTGGGCGCGGAGCTGGACCTGGAGCAGCACGACAGCCTCAATGACGCCCGCTATGCGGCCATGGTCTGCGCCGGCATCGACATGGAACTGGGCCTCAGGCGCTATGAAGAGTGGGGCGGCGCCCCCGCGCCGGGCGAGGCACAGCAGCGCATCCTCTGCAAGGGGCTTGCGCCCCTGCCCGAGGGCCTGAAGGAGCCGAAGCTGCAGGAATTCACCTGTCCCCTGTGCGGGCAGGCTCTGCGCTGCCGCAACTGGGTGCCCCAGAACAAGGACCGGCAGATCGGCCTTGTGAGCTGCCCGGAAGGCCACAAGAGCTTCCTCCGGGTGCGCTTCAGCCACCGACCCGATGGGACAAGCAGCGCCCTGCGCAGCGTCTATGTCTGCGATGAGGAGGCGGAAGCCTTTTATCAGAAGAAGTATCACCGCCAGCAGGAAGCCCTGAAGCGCATCAAGCGCGCCCAGGAAAAGGCCCGCCGGGAGGCGGAAGCGGCGGAGCGCGGCGAAGGCTGAGATGCTTTACCGCCTGGATTACCCGTCTCCTTTGGGGGAGCTGACGCTGCTTTCTTCGGAGCGGGCGCTGCTGTGCGCCGCCTTTCCCGACCAGAAGCACTATGCCGCAGCTTTGCGAGCTGCAGCGGTACCGGAAGAGGCTGCTGCGTGGGGACATCCCATACTGGAAGAGACCCGGCGCTGGCTGGACTGCTACTTTTCCGGGGCCGTGCCGGATTTTCTGCCGCCTCTGGAAGCCCGGGGAAGCGCCTTTCAGCTGCGGGTGTGGGAGCTGCTGAAGCAGGTCCCCTACGGCCGCCGGGTGAGCTACGGCGCCATTGCAAA
>JAZSQG010000348.1:0-2426 GCA_045537855.1 Oscillospiraceae bacterium | reverse complement strand
GGGAGGATTGACTGTGGGAAATCTGAAATTCCGCCTTGCCCTCTGGGCAGGAAAAAGCGCCCAGTGTCTGCTGCGTATGCTGGGCAGAAACGCCACCTATTTTGCGGGGAAGCTGGCCCTTCGCATCTGCCCCGACTTTCTCTACCGCATCGGCCGTCCGGAGACCCTCATCGGCGTCACCGGCACCAACGGGAAAACCACCGTGAGCAATATGCTCAGCGATGTGTTCACCGCCTGGGGAATGGACATCGTCAGCAACCGCTTCGGCTCCAACATTGACGCCGGGGCCGCCACCGCCCTGCTGGATGCCGCCGGTCTCAACGGAAAGTGCCGCAAAAAGCTGGGCGTGCTGGAAATGGACGAGCGCAGCGCCGCCCGCCTCTTCCCCGCCCTGAAGCCGGACTATCTGGTGGTCACGAACCTTTTCCGGGATTCCATGCGCCGCAACGCGCATCCGGAGTATATCGCGTCCATGCTGGACAAGCACATTCCCGAAAGTACCCGGCTGGTCCTCAACAGTGATGACCCCATCAGCGCGGCCCTTGCGCCGCTGAACAGCCGCAGCTATTTCAGCATCGCGCAGCTGCCCTTTGAGCCCCCCTTCCGGGAGAATCGGGTGCAGGATGTGCGCATCTGCCCCGTGTGCGGTGAAAGCGTCACCTATGATTTCCGCCGCTATCATCACATCGGCCGCGCCCACTGCGAATCCTGCCAGTGGCGCTCCCCCGTGCCGGATTACGAGCTGGTGGCCGCCGACCCGCAGCAGGGCCGGATGAGCATTCTGGAGCAGGAAGGCGGCTGGCACGATTACAGCATGCCCGCCACGGCCATTTACAATCTCTACAACAGCCTCGCCGCCGTCTCTCTCCTGCGCAGCATGGGCTACGAGCCCGACAAAATCGCCGAAGCCATGGAGGGCCTGCAGGTGGTGCAGTCCCGCTACTGGGAAGAGGATTTCGGCCGCTGGAAGCTCACGGAAATCATGGCCAAGGGCCTCAACGCCGTAGCCTGCTCCCGCAATTTCGATTTCGTGGCCAACGCACCGGGCAAAAAGGCCGTGGTACTCCTGCTGGACGACGTGTTCGATGAAAAGACCTCTTCGGAAAACATCGCCTGGCTCTATGACGCAGACTTTGAGTTCCTTGCGGACGAAAACATCGTGCAGGTCCTCAGCGTGGGCGTGCGCAGTCTGGACAGCCGCCTGCGCCTCCTCATTGCCGGGGTGCAGGATGAAAAGATCACCGTGGTACCCAGGGCCGAGAACGCCCCGGCAGCGGTGAAGCTGGAGGACTGCGACAGCGTCTTCATTCTCTACGAAGTGTACCGGGAGACCCAGGCCGTGAAGCTTCGCAACAGCATCGCAGAAAGGATGAAGAAGGCATGAAGATCGAATACCTCTATCCCGAACTGGGAAATCTCTTCGGCGACAGCGCTAATATGACCTATCTGCGTCAGTGCCTCCCGGAAGCGGAGTATGTGGAGACCCATCTGGGAGACGAGCCGGCCTTCGTCTCGGACGATGATGTGGTATTCCTCTACTCCGGCCCCATGACGGAGCGGGGCCAGCGCTTTGCCGCCCAGTCGCTCCTCCCCTACGCCGAAACGCTCAGTGAGCGGATCGAACAGGGCCTCCACTGCCTCTTCACCGGCAACAGCATGGAGCTGCTGGGTAAAGTCATCGAAACCGCCGACGGGCCCGTGACGGGGCTGGGCCTCTTTGATTTCACCGCCCGGCAGGACCTCAGCAAGCGGCACAACAGCCTGTTTTACGGCCTCTGGAAGGATATCCCCATCACCGCCTTCAACAGCCGCTTCAGCCATGCCCACCCGGGCAGCGGCGTGGAGGGCTTTGCCAAAGTGCTCCGGGGCATCGGTCTGGAGGAGGGCTGCAGCTTTGAAGGCGTGCAGAAAGCGAACTGCATCGGCACCTATCTTCTGGGGCCCCTGCTGGTCCTCAATCCCCTCTTCACCAAAAAGCTGCTGGAAGAACTTGGCGCGGCCAATCCCGTCCCCGTCCATTTTGAAGCCGCCATGGCCGCCTATGAAGCGCGCAAAAAGGAATTTGAAAACAAACGCACCAAACTGGACTGACGTCCCGGGCATATTCTTCACGCAGTCGCTGTCACTTACCGCGCACTTCTTCGCAGCCGCCCGGATTTGACAGCGCCGGCGTAAAACCCGTATATGTTTCGCACCCCATTCATCATGCCACATGATGAATGGGGTGTTTTTTATATCACAGGCGATGCATGAGCTTCGCTCGTCTGTGCTGAAAAACATGTAATCACAGCGCTGCAGAATCAGTTATACAGGAAGGAAATCTGCCCATGGAGCAATGACCAAAGGAGGACATTCGATGAGCATCTGGGGATATATCCGGGTAAGCAGTCGGGATCAAAATGAAGAGCGGCAGCTCATTGCATTGA
>JAZSQG010000024.1:0-5863 GCA_045537855.1 Oscillospiraceae bacterium | reverse complement strand
ATATCGCTTGCGGCGACACTTTTATGTCACCGCGTACTCATGCCGCTCTGGCGTTTTTCCGCATCACAACCGCTGACCGGCGTTTCGGGTTGGAGTTTCGGTATGTCAGACAATGCTTATGTTTCTTCCTCCGCTTCGCTTACAGCTTGGAGCTCCGTGTGTTTCGGAGGCATTCCACATTTATGGCAGAGCTCTGACGGCCCGGTCGGATCCGGAGGGCAGACTTCGCAGATGCGGCAGGTACACGGCGGATCCGTCGTGGCGGTGGAGGGATTCACTTTATAGCTGACGCTGAATCAGATAATTCTGCGCTGGCAAGGATTGCCTGCACGTCCCTGTCTTCCAGCGTGATCTTCTGTTTTCGGCTGCTGTATGAAAGCCGGATCGTTGCATCAAAACAAACTTCTCCCTCCTGAGAGAGCAGGGAGGCAAGCTTGCCGAGCACCTTTTCGTTGTAGCCTCCAAAGTGATCTTCGCCTGCATATCCGCTCCAGATATGATCTCCCAGCTGCATGGGACCTACGTCCTCCA
This sequence comes from Oscillospiraceae bacterium, assembly GCA_045537855.1. Taxonomy (GTDB): domain Bacteria; phylum Bacillota; class Clostridia; order Oscillospirales; family Oscillospiraceae; genus UBA1774. The sequence goes on along the minus strand of JAZSQG010000024.1, from coordinate 5,332 downwards.
CGCCTGTCAGAAACTCCTTTCCGGATGACGGCAACATTTCCGGGGAATCGTAAAGAGTCAGTCGAATATATGGTTTGGAATGCACGTCACGGTCACTTTCACCGTCCTTAATGATGTTGACGCAGGAAGTGTTGACCGTACCCGGCGCATCGGCAAATACATCCGCAATGGGGAACGCAGTCCAGCCGTCCGGAATCAGAACCAGGAACTTGCCGGTATCATAGATTTCCCCCGTGATTTCCTGATTCGTGGCTTCCGCGTTATCCGAAGTGCTGTTGTCCTCACAGCCTATCAGCAGCGTGACACACACCGTAATGAACAGCAACAGCGGAATTGAACGCATCATGAGTCCCCGTGACCTCCGCATCCTCCGGGAACCCACTGCAGGCAGACAGGGACTGGTCGGCTCTGAATCTGCCATCGACATCCTAACGCATGAATCGACCGTGGGGTTCCGGGGATCAGCGCCGTAAAACCGCTGATCCGTCGGAGTTTCGCAGCCGAAGCCGCTGCGGTATTGTGGCGCTCTTCTGCCGGAAGCTATGCGTTCTGTATTGCCCGGCACCGATTTCATCCGTATCATAAAATAGACTCTCTCCATGACCTGACATTTTTGTCTCTCATCTGATTGGTATAAAAGATGGAATTCTCCGAAGAACGATTTTTGGAATGCCTCAAAGTGCTCCGGCAGCAGGCTTGGGCTTTGGGGGAACCCTGCGTTCAGCACATTTGAGCGCTTGTCAGGATTTTCTGCCGATATCGCCGCTGCTGACGGCGTGTTGTTCCCTTGCCTGTGTCGCAGCAGCAGATTTCTTTTTTGAAATGAGCACATACGTCACAAAGGCTGCGACGAGCAGCGCCGGCAGGACCATCACAGCGAATCGCATCGGCTTTGCCTCACCGTCTCCCGTATCAACGGGCAGAGTGCTGCCGGGATAGGGCGTTCCGTTTGCGGGAGCTGCGTTGTTGTGATCGGGCTTGTCTGTTGGCGGCGCTGCGGTATCCCGCATTTCTTCAGCCACCAATTGTCCGCTAAGAGGACTCCAGATCGTCGAATGTACACCACCTGCCAGAACAAACGACTCAAGACCTTCGGCCATGTCGTTTACCGCGCCGGTAAGCGCTTCAATGTCCTGTGCAAGGTCACCCGCCCAGGCTTCTTCACTGAGCCAGGTGTCTGCATTGCGGCAGATATTCCAGGTAGCGTGGTTTGTCAGCTCATCGCTTTCTCCGGCGGCATAGGGATGCCACCCGTCCAGTGAAACGCCATTTTCATCGATGCGGACCAGAAGTGTCAATGTTACGCCATTGCTGCCGTAGATGCCGCCGTAGCCCTGATTTTCATAGATGTCTGCCGCAGCTTTGGATAAATCGTTGTTATACCCGCTGATGTCTGTGAGAATATCCACTCGCATGTCAATGTCATATGTTTCTGTAAGTGCCGGCAACACTTCGTTGCCAAGCCGTTCCAACTCTTCGGACCAAAGACAGTCGGTTTCATCACAAATCACCCCATACTCCGAAACGGAATATCCCGGCATCATCAGAACCAGTGAAAACAGTAAAATCAGGGTCAGGATATATACATTTCGCTTCATATCATTTCCTCCTTTTTGCAATACAATCCATCGGCCTGCCCGGAAACAAAAGCCCCGGGCAGTACTGCAGCGTAACCGGTAGCTACGGTCCATTCTGTTCTGGCGGTTGGAGCGTGACAGAGTCGCAGATCTCTACCGGGGAGTTTGCGCAGTAGAGTCATTGAGCCGGAACGGAATGATATTGATATAAGGGCCGTGCTTCTGTATTATAGCATGGAAATCGTGTTCATGTGTATAGGGGGACGGGGCGCATCGGTTTTATTTCCATTTTTTCTTTGCATTGTGGCCTGAGCGGGTATCCCGTGTCCTTGAGACAAGCGACATGCATCGGAATTTATCTGGTACAAAAGAGGAAGCATTGAAATGATCAACATCCTATTGGAAAATCCTGAAATCGACGCGGCATATCTTCGTTCCGCGCTTGAACAATATATCCGGCAGGGAAGCCGCGTTGTCATTGTTGCATTTTCTTTCCGTGATCGGGATGTACGGGATGCAGATGACTGGGACGCGCTGTACAGCAAGGATCGGGGCAAGTATTATTCGGGCATGGTTCGACCCTTTGCGGCCTATTCCGTCCTGGAAGAGGATATTGCATTCATCGATTACTTCCGGGATACCCGGGAGTCCGCAGCGGAAAAAATCAGAAATGCCGATATTGTTTATTTTCCCGGCGGTTTGCCGGACCGCATGCTGGAGCGGATCGACGAATTCGGCCTGCGGGACGTGCTGATGCAGCACGACGGCGTTGTCATGGGTTTCAGCGCGGGTGCGGTGATTCAGCTGGGGGAGTATCATCTGTCGCCGGATGAAGATTATGCCGATTTTTCGTATTATGAAGGTCTGCCCTATTTGAAAGGTTTTTATCTGGAAGTGCATTATGAAGGCCGGGAAACACAGGATGATGCGATCCGGCGGGTACTGGCAGAACGGAAGAAGACGGTGTATGCACCTGTCTGCAACAGGGGAGCGCTCCTTGTAGCCAATGGAAAATGCACGCTTCTGGGCAATGTGAAGAGCTTTGAACCGTGACAGTGGCGAGGTGGTCGGATGAATCGAACACAAGTGATGCAGCTGCTGAAAACGCTGGATTTTGACAAGAAGGACTACTGGGTTCTGGCCGGCGGGGCGATGGTATTATACGGACTGCGTGCAGAAACGGGCGACCTGGACCTGGGCTGCACTACAGCCCTTGCGGATGCGTTGGAAGCGAAGGGCTATGCACCCGTCTTGATGAAGGACGGGACAAGAAAAATTCAATACAGCGAGGAAATTGAGATTTTTGAAAACTGGCTGTATGACCGGGTGGAAACGCTGGAAGATTTTCCGGTGATCTCCCTGTCCGGGCTGCTGACTATGAAGCAGGGGCTCGGAAGAGAGAAGGACCAGCGGGATGTGCGGCTGATTCAGGCGCATATGCGGAGAAATGCTGCAGAAGGGAATGTAAAACATGACACATGAAATGAGCCTGCAGGGGAGACCCTTTGAGAAAATCGCCTCCGGGCAAAAGACCATCGAACTGCGGTTGTGGGACGAAAAGCGGCAGCGCATCCGGGAAGGGGACTGCATCCGCTTCACCCGGCTGGATGCGCCGGCGGAAAGCCTGCTGGCAGAAGTGCTGAAGCTCCATGTCTTCCCGGATTTTGCGGCGCTGTACCGAGCACTGCCGCTGGAGCGCTGCGGCTATCTCCCGGAGGAGGTGGCCGGTGCATCCCCTGCGGATATGAACGCCTACTATTCCCCGGAACAGCAGGAACGCTGCGGCGTGGTGGGCATTGAGATCCGCCTGCTGCCGTCTGCTCACAGTAATTTATAAAGCAGATATGCATATGAAAAAACCGAAGCCCCACAGGACCGGCCTGTGGGGCTTCGGTATGTTCAGCTTTCTTTCCACCAATAGTGCTTCAGAGACTCCGGCATCATCTCGTACAGGGCGTCTGCCGCTGCAGAAGCGTCGATGTGGTAGCGCTGGCAGACCATGTTTTTATACACGGCGCAGATACCGTTGCAGAACACATCCACCTGTAGCTCTTCCACCGGGGTGAAGCCCGCACCGTTACGGTTGGCGCGGGTGATATCCAGCGCAGTCTTATAGGAATACTCGTAGATGAAGTTGCTGAAGGAGTTGAAGCCGGTGGATTCCAGAGCACGCTTGAAAACCTTCAGATTTTCCTGCCCGTAGACAAAGAGGTGGTGACAGAGGTCCCGATAGTTTTTGCTGCGCTCGGGGGAAACGTAATAGTCCAGCAGATTCTTGAAATTCGCATTCATCACATCGTACTTATCCTTGAAGTAGCGATAGAAGGTGGAACGGCTGACGGCAGCTTCCTGCATGATCATCTCCACAGAGATCTTATGAAAATCGTGCTCCACGATCAGTCGGTTGAATGCGCCGATGATAGCCCGTAATGTGCGGTTGACCATAGTGACCTCCCGGGATTGAACAGTTACAAAGTATTATATCATAATGAGACAAATAATGCAATCTGTCTCATGACTTGCAAAGCATGTTGGAAATATAATACCGTGGACAGAAAAGAGAATGGCAGGAAAGACGGAGCTATGCATGAATTGGCTGTGCTGAATCAGGCGGTAAAAACGGTGGGGCGCATCGCCCGGGAGCGCGGTATCCGCCGGATCAGACACATCACACTGGAAGTGGGGGATGCTTCCGGCTATGTTCCCCGCTATCTGGAAAAGCTCTTTCCTGTGGCAGCCGAACAGCTTCCTGCGATACAGGGAGCGGAGCTGCGGATCGAAACGGTGCCGGGACGCGGGCTGAGCATCCGGGATATCGGCTACTGAAGAGGTTGGGTATTTGCGTATGGATAAAGTAAAAAAAGCTGCGAATATTGACGAAGCGGGAAATGTGCTATATCTGGATGAAGCGCGCCTTGCCCGTAAGGAAGTGGGCTTTCCCCGGTATCACAATAAGCCTGGCGGTCTGGGTATCAAAAACTGGCTGCTGGAGCATGTGATCTACATGAGCGACAAGCGCTGGCCTCTGGCACTGAAACTGTACCATATGTTTGTGCGCTTCTCCGTGTGGATGAAGGAGGGCGGCTGGAAGGCAAAGCTCTACAAGAAGGGCATTAAGCTCTACCCGGATATGGAGGCGCAGACCGGTACCGTGGTCATGCCTCTGAATGTGGATCTGAGCGGGCAGGGAGAAAAAGTGGTGGTCCCTCTGGACCTCATCAAGGAATCCCTGAAGAACGTCACCTACATTGCCGGGATGGACAGCTGCCTGTGCCGGGATGCCAACGGCTGCAAGGATTATCCCCACGATGTGGCCTGCCTGTTTCTGGGGGAGGCTGCCAGGACCGTGGTCAAGCACAATTTGGGCCGGGAATTTACCTATGAGGAAGCTTGTGCCCGGGTGGACGAAGCTGCAAAACGCGGCCTCATGGGGCAGGCCGTGTGGATCGAAGTGGAACAGCTGCTCTGGGGACTTCGTAATGATCAGATGGACCAGCTCCTGGAGATCTGCTTCTGCTGTCCCTGCTGCTGCATTACCATGAAGCTGTCCCGGAATGCCACGGCTGCGGAGCGGCACCGCTTCCATCCCGCGGGCTGGACGGCGGTTGCGGACCGCACCCGCTGTATCGGCTGTAAAAAGTGCGTCAGCGGACCCAACGGCTGCCCTGTGGAAGCCATCAGCTTCGACGAAACGGGGAAAGTCTGCATCGATCAGGAACTCTGCGTGGGCTGCGGCATCTGCAGGAGCCGCTGCG
>JAZSQG010000202.1:0-4235 GCA_045537855.1 Oscillospiraceae bacterium | reverse complement strand
GCACCATGCGGTTGGTGCCGGGATAGGCAAAGGACACGTCCCGCAGCTCGATGGTGTGCCCACAGTGGCGCTGGGGGATAAGGGGCGTTTCGGTGGCCGGGACGATGGTCTTCTTCTCGTTCATGAAGAGGATCATGTTGTCGATGAAAAGACTGCCCTCATAGATGGAGGCGGTAAGCATGATGAGAGAGCTGACGCCGCCGGAGATGGCGTTCAGGGCCCCGGTGTAAACCGAGTAGTCCGCGATCTGGCGCACGTTGGTGGCGATGAGGTAAAACAGGGCCATGTTCAGCCCGGCGGAGCAAAGGCTCAGGAACATGTTCCAGCCGCCCTCCTGCCAGATGATGGACTTGATGCCCTTGAAATAGCCGGTGAAGATCTCCTTATAGCGGCCGATGAAGATGTCCGCCAGATGGAAGAGGCGAATTTCCTTCACCACGTCCTTGTTGACCATCAGATTGCTGTAGTATTCCAGCTGCCGGCGGTCCTTGGAGCGGAAGCGCATGTAGAAGAAGTTCTTGCGCCGGAAGTAGAAGGTGATGAGGGCGGTGGCGATGTTCAGCCCCACGAAGAGGAGGAAGAGCACGTCCGCCTTCCAGTCCAGGCGGCTCAGGAGCGCCGACAGGACCACAATATAGCTGACCATGCTGATGACCCGGCTGATCAGGTCAAAGGAAGAGTGAAGGATGTTCACCGGGCGGCTGCCGGCTTCCCGGCTGGCATTTTCCAGACGGGCGTAGAAGTCCGGCATGTCGAAGGAGGCCAGATCCACCTCCCGGGCCTTGTGCATGATCTTGATTTTCACATGATTGGTCACCACCTCGCCGGAAATGCGGGTGATGATATTACTGAGACTGCTGATGACCGTGTTCAGCAGCGTAAAGCCAAACTGCAGGGCCAGGGGGATCAGCAGATTGACCTCCTGGGTGAAGCTCAGCACCACCTGCTCCAGCAGGTGGGCGGTGATCAGGGTGCCTACCAGGGGCATGAAGCCGTTGTAGACGGTCATGAAGAGCATGACCAGCAGAAGGCTGGGGCGGGCTTCCCAGACCAGCTTGAAAATGTAAACGAGGCGGGAGAGGGTCCCGAAGATCACCTCCCGCAGATAGCGGGGCACATCCCGGAGGTTTTCCGGTTTCTTCGCTTTCAGGGAGTCGTTGGCTCCCATCCGGCCGGGCATAGGACTCATATCTTCACTCCTCTCCAAATACAACCATTCGGCGCGAAGCGGGGCCTGCTGCAATCTGCATCGCAGCAGGCCCCGCAGTGATTACTGAGACGCGCGATTATTCGTCGTCATCGACGGGAACGTAGTTTTCGCGGAAGAGATAGTGGCCGTCAGCTTCCTTTTCGGCGTAGAGGATGCGGTCGTGGAACTGAGCCAGACTGCTCCGGTGGCCGATGGAGATGATGGTGGTATCCTTCATGCGCTCACTGAGCATGGTGTAGAGTTCTTCTTCGCTGGGTTCGTCCATGCTGGCGGTGGCTTCGTCGAAGAACAGGTACTCGGGATTGAAGAGCATGGCGCGGGCGATGCCCAGACGCTGCTGCTCGCCGCCGGAGAGGACCATGTTCCAGTGGGAAACTTCGTCAAGCCGGAACTTCAGCAGAGGCATGCCGACCAGGTCCAGCGCCTCGCAGATCTGCTCGCGGGTATAGGTGCCGGAGGGTTCGGGATAGGTGACGGCGTCCGCCAGAGAGGCGATGGGGAAGTAGGGCTTCTGAGGCAGAACGATGACCTTCTTGCCCTTGGGCAGCACGATGTTGCCTTCGCCGAAGGGCCAGATGCCGCTGAGGACGCGGAAGAGGGTGGTCTTGCCGGCGCCGGTACGACCCTTGATGAGGACCTTTTCGCCGTGCTTGATGGTGACGTTGTTGGCGCTGATCTGCTTCACGCCGGTGGGCAGATAGACATCCAGGTTCTGGATGTAGATCTCGTCGGCGTCGCCTTCGGTGACCTTGATCTTGGAGCTTTCCACCAGCTCCATGGTGCGCTCGTAGTTGTTATTGAAAGCGTAAAGACGGTCAATAACAGCCACGTAGGTCGCCAAGCCGGAGTAGGAGGTCTGGAACCACTTCAGACCGTTGACCACGTTCTGGAAGGCGGTGGCGATCTGCATGAAGATGCCGTAGCCGCTGATGGCGCCGTAGATGTAGTAGCTGGGGCCCAGGAGGAAGGTGAACATCATGGCGTCCACGTACTGGAGGGCGCCGGTGACGCAGCCGTACTTCAGGTTCCGGCCCATGACGCGGAAGGTGTTGACCACGCAGTCGCCGAAGGCCTTCATCAGCTGGGTGTGCTCCACGTCCTCGCCGCGCATCAGGGCGATCTGCTCGGAGCTTTCACGGACACGAACCAGGGCATAACGGAAGTTCGCGTCGTACATCTGCTGGTTGTACTGCAGACGGGCGAGGGGATGGCCGACCCAGTGGGTGACCGCCGTGGTGATGATGGCCCAGATGATGGAGATCACCACGAAGTAGCCGGGGAAGGAGATGTCCACGCCGCCGATGATGAGGGGGATGGTCAGGGACAGATCCCACAGCATGACAACGTAGGTAAACAGGCTGATGATGTTCTGAACGAAGGAGAAGGAGTACATCCAAGTGCTGCTGATGAACATCGTGATGTCCTCTGCAATACGCTGGTCGGGGTTATCCGTTTCGTTGCCGGTGAGCTGCATCCGGTAATGGGTGCTGCCTTCCATCCAGTAACGCATGTAACGGGCGGTCATCCAACGACGCCAGCGAATGGCGATCCACTGCTGGATGTAGCCGTTGAAGGAACCGGTAAACAGGCTCGCGGCGCCTACCAGGAGGAAGACCACGATCTGCTGACGCCACATCTGGACGTCGTAGGTCTGGAATGCGTTGGTCCAGTCACGGTTCCAGATGGTCATACGGACGCCGACGCGGATCTGGAACACCATGACGAAAATGTTCACGGCCAGAAGGGCCAGGCTGCCCCACTTTTCGCTGGAGTACAGCCAGTAGGGAGAGGCGATCTTCCAGATGCGCTTGAGGACCTCGCCGAATTTCTGTTTTTTCATGCTATTCGATCCTCCTTACTTACATTTTCTTGGTGACTTCGTTATGCCCACGCATGTCGGCATACTTGATACCACCGGTCTTGACTTCCTTGTTGTGGGCAAAGAGGACCACGATCAGCAGAGGCAGAGCCAGGCCGCCGCCGACGATGCAGATGCGGAGCAGGCTTCTGCCGTCCTCGCCGCCGAAAATGGAGTAGTCGCGGGCGGGGGCAACGTAAGCTTCGCCGTAGGGCTCGAAGTAGCTGACGTCATCGGTAACGCGGATAGCCGCAGCGCCCTGATAGGCCACGACGCCGCAGGAGGGCTGCTTGTTCAGACGGGCATTGCCCAGGGCATTGGTGGTGCCGATGACTTCGCCGGTGGCGGCGTCGATGATGTCGGCATTCTCAATGGCGGCATTGGTGTACTGGAAGGTGGTGAAGTCCAGAGCCCACTGGTTGACCATCACCAGGCCGTTGTCATCGATCTTCAGAGCAATGGGGGGAACCAGACCGGCAGCGTCCGCCACCACGATGATGTTGTCGCCTTCCTTGACGGGGGCGGTATCGGCGCTGATGTAGGCGCTGTTGGAGCCGGAGCCCAGAGGAGCATCGTTGAGGATGACATAGGGAGTGGTCTTCACGCCCCAGCAGGTGTTGATCATGTACATGAAGTAGGTAGCGTCGATACCGGCGCTGAAGCCCGCCTCACCCTGGGGATGATACTGGCGATGGGCTTCCTTCAGGGCCTCCTCCACGGAGTAGGTGGTGACCTGGACGGGCGCGGAGGCCAGTTCCATGACGCCGTTGGCGGAGATGGTCACGTACACGGTGATGGGATCACCGGTGGGCATGGTGGAGGTGGTGCCGCCGGGAGCGGGAGCGCCGCCGGGAGCAGGAGCCGCGCCGCCGGCCGCAGGGGCGGAGGCATTGGCGCTGCCGTCAGCGGGGACGGCGCCGACACCGGCGATCACGGCCACGGCAGTGGCGGGGAAGGAGACCTTACCGGCCTCGTCGGTAACGCCAAGGACGTTGCCGTCGCCGTCAGTCACTTCGTAGCCGGCCAGGGCGTAGGGGCTGTACTGGAAGGTGGTGTAGTCCATGAGCCAGTTGGTGGCGGTGAGGGTGCAGGTACCGTCCGCCACTTCGGGGGTCAGGGACACGGCCAGAGCGGGGATGGTCATATCGCCGGAGATGGAGAGGATCA
>JAZSQG010000168.1:0-3632 GCA_045537855.1 Oscillospiraceae bacterium | reverse complement strand
CAGCAGCCCGCCCACCTCCCCCGGCGTGCCGGTGCAGAGCAGCTTGCCCTTGTCCATGACCGCCACGGCGGAAGCCAGTGGGAACGCCTCCTCCAGGCGGTGCTCCGTCAGAATGATCGTGGTACCCAGTTCCCGGTTGATCTTGCCCAGCGTGGCCAGGAAGTCACTGGCGGCAATGGGGTCCAGCTGGCTGGTGGGCTCATCCAGAACGAGCACGCTGGGTGACATAGCCATGACGGAGGCCAGATTCAGAAGCTGCTTCTGACCGCCGGAAAGCTCCGTAACATTCTTATAAAACCAGGTCTGGATGCCGAAGAAGGAGGCCATCTCCGCCACCTTACGGCGAATGGTGGGTGTATCGCAGCCAAGGCTTTCCAGACCGAATGCCAGTTCATGCCAGACCTTGTCCGTGACGATCTGGTTCTCGGGAGACTGCTGCACGAAACCGATCTTCTGGCTTTGGGTCCGCTGATCCAGCTCGTCCAGCGCTGTGCCTTCAAACAGGATTTCACCCGTTCTTCTGCCGTGGGGAGCCAGCACGGTTTTCAGCTGCCGCAGCAGCGTACTCTTACCGCAGCCGGAAGGACCGCAGAGCACCACAAACTCTCCCTGCCCCACAGACAGGCTCAAATCGTCGATGGCTTTTGCTTCCTGCTCAGGATAGGAAAAGCTCAGATTTCGGATTGCAAACGTTTCCATTTCCTATCCTCCGTTCCGTTCAGAATCAGCGGGGTCAGGCACAGTGCCAGATACACCAGCTGGAAGCTGATGGGAAAGGCACCGCCAAGGCTTCCCCGGACAAGGGGATAATACTGCCAGCGCAGTCCCCCGGCCAGCCACCCGGCAGAAATGTAAAATCCGCAGAAGCACAGCCAGACCAGGGCTGCCCGGTCCCGCTCGTCAAAGCGGTAGATGGAAAAGGCCGTGCGGCCCGGAAGCCCGTATCCGCGGCTGCGCATGCTGTCTGCCGTTTCAATGGCATTTTCAAGGCTCCAGGTGAGCATGATGGACAGGATGGTGATGCCATTTTTGATGCGCTGCGGCACAGTGCCCTCGGAAGCATCCCGCCCCACGCAGCGCTGGGCCTCGCTGACCGCGCGGAGCTGTGCCCCGAATTTCGGCACAAAGCGCAGGGTCATGGAAAGCACCAGACTCAGGGCGGGAATGACGCGTCCGAAGAGGTATACGAACTTGTCGGAAGTCATCACCGCGTTGTAGCAGGAAAACCAGCAAATGACGCCTGCCAGCATCACAGCGGCGGCCAGTCCGTAAAAAATGCTCTCCAGGGTAAGGGGATTCCCGGACGGCAGGTAGGTCAGGATCGTGGCGCCCTCATGGTTGAAGGCCGGGTTGATCAGCGCCGCCATGAGCATCATCGGCAGCATCACGCGCAGGGAAAAGCGCACTGCCTTCCTGCCTCTGAGATATACATCGTAAGCCAGCGCACAGGCCAGAGAAATCAGAAGGCTCACCGGGTGCATAAAAAACATGGTAAACACCAGCACCAGGGCAAAATACAGGAAGTTCACCATGGGATGGAAGCTCGAAAAGGTATCTCTGTTCATTTCAAATCACACAGTCTTTCAGCTTCTGCCGTTTCCGGTGGCGTATCCACCTCCCACATCATCACCCAGGTCGCAGGTATAGACCCAGCAGATCACATCGCCGTCCTGCAGGGCGTAGCGGCTGCAGCCGTAATTGGGAAACCAGTCATTGACGCTGTACATCCAGCCTGAGAGTTCTCCCACATCGAATTCGTACAGGTTGTGGATGCCCTCGATATAAGCGCTGTTGTAAATCGGGGTGCTTTCAAATTCCATGTGGATCTTCTGCTGCTTGCACACACGCTGCAGAACATTGAACACGCTCTCCCCCTCGTAGAAGGTGACGGTCAGGGGCTGCAGGATCCACCCGTCGGCCGGCACAAGCTCCGTTTTTTCGGGGTCACAGAGCTCCAGGTTATCCAGGATGGTGCTGCAGCAGATGGAGATGGTACAGCGGAACGCGCTGCTGCCAATGGTCACATCCTGGGGCTCCACAGGCAGAGGCCTGCCTTCCGGCACCGGGTCGGTCAGATATTGGTCTTTGCCCGTCTCCGGGTCAATCTTCATCTCCGGCTGCGGTGTTTCCGGGGCGGATGTTGCCTGCAGCACAGGTTCGCCGGCGGGTTCGCTCCCCGTGTCCCAGCCCCGGGAACCGGGAGCATTGCCGCCGAAATAAAAGGCCGCAGCAAGGACCGCGATGATGAGCAGGGCAATCAGGAGTTTCTTTTGCATCTTCATATCCGGCGTCCCTTTTTACAGCAGCCGGGCACTGCCCAGCAGATTGTAGAGCATCTGCGCGATCTCGCAGCGCAGGATCGCCCGCTTCGGCTCAATATCCAGATCGCTCTGGTCCAGGATATCTTCGCCGTAGCAGAAGGCCACGCTCTCTCTGGCCCACTGCGCAACGCTGATATAGTCACCGAACTGGGCAAGCATGTTGAGGATCTCATAGTCCTCCAGCTCCGTATCCATGCCGCAAAGCCCCGCAGCCCGGGCAACCATGGCAGCAGCCTCCTGGCGGGTGATGGTGCCGCCCGGATCGAAACTCTCTGCACTCTTTCCGTTCACAATGCCGTAGGTATAGGCAGAACCCACATAGGGCGCATACCAGGCAGAAGCCGATACATCGGCAAACTGTTCCGCCGTCAGCAGCGGAAGCCCGAGACCCCGCACGATGATGGCGGCAAACTGGGCCCGGGTCATGGTATCGTTGGGTCCAAAGTGCGCGGCATCGTAGCCGGTGATGACGCCCCGGGCCGCCAGTTCTTCAATGGCGGTCTTATTCTCATGGTTTGTAATATCTGCAAAGGTGGTGCCGGGTGCCGTAAGGGGGATCTGCTGCACATCGGTGTGCTTTCCGGGCAGTCCCACGGCCTCCTCTCCGGCATTCCCGGAAAGGTGGATGCTGCAGTCATCCATGCGGTAGAGGCTATTCTTGCCCTCCGCAGCCCGCAGGGCGGCAACGATGCCGTAGAAGCCCTGCTCAAAAGCCATCTGGCTGGAGCCGCCTCCTTCAGAAGTGTGGCGGAAGCTGCCGTCCTCATTTCGGTAGGAAAACAGGTTTTCCATCAGGGTATGGCCGTTTTTTACAAAGCGGGGATCATCCAGAGGAAGGCCAAGCTCGCAGAGCCCCACGATGACCTGTACCACGCTTTCGGAATTTTCCGAACCGTAGCTGGCATAGCCGCCATCGGCATCCTGCATCCTGCTGAGGCAGCTCAGGGCGGCTTCAACGGCGGTCTGCACCGGCTTCTGATCCTGATACTTGGCAAGGGCCTGCAGGGCCATGCCGGTAATGTCGGCATCGGCTTCGCCGTCGCCGCCCCGATCCGTCAGGTTCCAGCCGCCGTCCCGGAGCTGCCGGGAGAGGATCTCATCCACATACATCTGGCGGGTAGCCTGTGTCTCCGCTTCGGGATTCACAGGCATCTCATAGTTTCCGGCGTCCAGGGCGATGAGGGCCCAGATGGGGCCGTTGATCCCCTGCCAGACAGTCTTGTCAAAATCCCCCAGAGGGGTGAGCAGATTATATCCGGCTACGTCGGCTGGATCGGCTCCGATGGCGCTGAGTGCCACGATGAGCCGGGA
>JAZSQG010000292.1:0-2049 GCA_045537855.1 Oscillospiraceae bacterium | reverse complement strand
CTACAACTCCTTGGCTCACAGAACGACATGGCTACGATCCGACTTAAATCCACGAGACAGTAGGCCATAACCACACCATTCTGGGTCTGGTGGGCGACACCTCCAGACTGGATATGGACATGCTCTCCGCCCTGGACATTGTGGACAATGTCAAGCGGGTGCAGGAGCCCTATAAGATGGCAAATCGGAAGTTCCACCCCGAGGATACCGTCATCAGGGTGGGCGATACCGTCATCGGCGGCGGCTCCCTGACCATCATGGCGGGCCCCTGCTCCGTGGAAAGCGAGGAGCAGATTTTGACCGTGGCCCGGGCGGTAAAGGCCTCCGGGGCGACCCTGCTCCGGGGCGGCGCCTTCAAGCCCCGCACCTCCCCCTACTCCTTCCAGGGCAAGGGCGCCGAGGGCCTGCGGCTGGTGAAGCTGGCCAAGGAGGAGACGGGACTTCCCATCGTCACGGAGCTGATGGAGCTGAGCCAGCTGGAACTCTTCGAGGATGTGGATATCATCCAGGTAGGTGCCCGGAACATGCAGAACTTCAACCTGCTCAAGGAGCTGGGCAGGCAGAATAAGCCCATCCTCCTGAAGCGGGGCATGTCCGCCACGCTGGAAGAGTGGCTGATGAGCGCGGAATATATCATGAGCGAAGGAAACGAGCAGGTCATTCTCTGCGAGCGGGGCATCCGCACCTTCGAGACCTATACCCGCAACACGCTGGATCTTTCCTGCATCCCCGCTCTGCACAGTCTCACCCATCTGCCCGTCATCGCAGACCCCAGCCACGCCACCGGCAAGGCCGCGCTGGTGCCCGCCATGGCCCGGGCGGCGGTGGCCGCCGGGGCGGACGGCCTGCTCATCGAGGTCCACAACGATCCGGCCCGGGCCCTCTGCGACGGCAGCCAGTCCCTGAAGCCGGAGGTGTTCGACACCCTGGCCGGGCAGCTGCGGCAGATCCACGGCATGATGGGAGCGCTGGGGGCATGAGCAGCCTGCACAGCATCCCGGTTTCCGTGGGCGGAGGCTACCGGGTGGAGATCGGCCCCGGCCTGATGCGGGAGGCGGGCGAGCGCCTGCACCCCATTCTGGGCAGCTGCCGCCTGCTGCTCCTGAGCGACTCGAATGTGGCACCCCTGTACCGGGAGCGGGTGCTGGAAAGCCTGCGCCGGGCGGGCTACGACTGCTGCAGCTTCACCTTCCCCGCCGGGGAAGGCTCCAAGAACATGGAGACCCTCTCCCGGCTGCTGGAAGCCATGGCGGAGGCGGAGCTTACCCGGCAGGACTGCCTCATCGCCCTGGGGGGCGGCGTCACCGGTGATCTGGGCGGCTTCGCCGCAGGCTGCTACCAGCGGGGCATCCGCTATGTGCAGCTGCCCACCACCCTGCTGGCGGCGGCGGATTCCTCCGTGGGGGGAAAGACCGCCGTGGACCTGCGGGCGGGGAAAAATCTGGCCGGGCTCTTTCATCAGCCTGCCGCCGTCCTCTTTGATACCGACTGTCTGGATACCCTCCCGAAGGAAGCGCAGCTCTGCGGCCTTGCGGAAATGCTGAAGACCGCCGTGCTGGAGGGAGAAAGCCTCTTTTCCGGCTTCCGCACAAGGCCGGACCGGGAAAGTCTGCCGGGTCTGCTGGCCCAGTGCGTCCGCTACAAGGGCCGGGTGGTGGAGGCCGACGAAACCGAGCAGGGCCTGCGGCAGCTGCTGAATCTGGGGCACACCGCTGCCCACGCCATGGAGGTCCTCAGCGGCTACCGCCTGATGCACGGGCTGGCAGTCTCCGCCGGCCTCAGCATCATCTGCCGGGCGGGCGCGGCCATGGGCTGGTGCAGCCGGGAGACGGCACAGGATATTCTGGAAGCCCAGCGGGCCTGCGGCCTGCCTACCACGATAAACTACGCCCCCGGGGAACTGGCCCGGGCGGCTCTGCAGGATAAAAAGCGCCGGGGCGACAGCATCTCGCTGGTCCTGGTGCACGAGATCGGCCGCTGCAGCACCCTGCAGCTGCCCACAGCCCGGCTGGAAGAAGTTTTCGCCGCCGGAATGGAGGAACTCTGATG
>JAZSQG010000251.1:0-2200 GCA_045537855.1 Oscillospiraceae bacterium | reverse complement strand
TCTTTGAACGCAGCAAAAAACGCCCGCCCCTCGCTGTCTTTTATGTATTCCTCGCGGGCCTCGGGAATCCCGAACCAGTCCGGCAGCGCTTCCAGAATTCTTCTGGCGATACGCCGTTTTTCCTCATCCTGCGGGACTTCTGCCACCGCAAGCTCCGCCCTGTCTTTACTCATCGTTTTGCTCGTTTCTTTTCCTTGTGTTTTTCCCTGATTTTACTCCACAGCTTCGTAAGAAGCGCTGCCGCCATGGCATTGGCAACGACGCCCATGCTTCCCACTCCCTTCTGCGTCCTGTCGGGACATATCCCAGCGCAGGCATATCGCATACTTCAGTTTATATCACAAATTTCCCCGGAATTTATATCGCTGCCGCAGGCTTGCGACACAAAAGCACCACGCTCTCCACATGCCTTGTCCGCGGGAACATATCCACCGCCGTGACACACCGGGCTTCATACCCCAGTTCCCGGAAGCGGCGCAGATCCCGGGCAAGGGTCCCCGGGTCGCAGGAGACATACACCAGCCGCCGGGGCGCCATCTCCACGGCGGCGGCGATGACCGCCTCGTCCAGCCCCTTCCGGGGCGGGTCCACGATGATCACATCCGGCTTCACGCCCTCCCGGGCAAACTGCTGCGCCGCCTGAGACGCATCGGCGCAGAGAAAGCGGATGTTCTCCGCCCCGTTGCGCCGGGCATTCATGCGGGCGTCCTCCACCGCCTCGGGCACCACTTCCACGCCGATGACCTCCCGGGCTTTGGAGGCCGCCAGCAGGCCGATGGAGCCGGCGCCGCAGTAGAGGTCCACCAGTGTTTCCGCGCCACTGAGCCCGGCATAGTCCAGCGCCCGGGCATAAAGCCGCTCCGCCTGCCGGGGATTGACCTGAAAGAAGGACCGGGGCGACAGCCGGAAGCGCAGGCCGGACAGGCCCACCTCCACCTCGCTCTCCCCCCAGAGGGTCTCGAAGCTGCCGGACAGAACGGTGTTCCCCTCGCTGCGGTTGCGGTTGAGGATCACACTGCGCAGCGCCGGGCAGGCTTCCTTCAAAGCTTCCACCAGCGCTTCGGCATGGGGCAGCCGATCCCGGGCCACGATGCAGACCATGCCCTCCCGGACGAAAATATGCTTCACAAGGCCTTTGCCCCGCTGTTCCTGCCAGGCGGGAACGCCGAATTCATCCATCCAGCGCCGCAGGGCAGCGGCGGCGGCATTGGCCTCCCGGGTCTGGAGCAGGCAGTCCTCCACCGGGATGATATCATGGCTGCGGGCCCGGTAAAAGCCGGTGACGGCCCTGCCGGAAGCATCCTGCCCCACGGCAAAGATGGCCTTGGCCCGATAGCGCGTGCCCGCCTCCGCCGCCAGAAATTCTTCCACCGGCAGCTCCACGCCGCCGATGCGGCGCAGGGCGTCCTCCACCCGGCGGCTCTTCAGTCGGCACTCCTCTTCATAATCCACATGGCGGAAGTCGCAGCCGCCGCACTTTCCAAAATGGGGGCAGTCCGGGACGATACGGTGGGCCGATGCCTCCTGCAATTCCTCCACTTTGGCGTACACGGCGGTCTTTCCCGCCTTGAGGATGCGGATGCGGCATTGCTCTCCGGGCAGGGCGCCCTTGACAAAGACGGCCCTGCCGCCGATGCGGGCCACCCCCTGCCCTTCGCTGGTGCAGCCCTCGATACGCACCGTATGCAGCTGATTGCGCTCCAGCGCTTCAGACATTTCCCGCACCTCCCTTCACCGTTTCCCAGCCCGGCAGCGGCAGCCGCTGCATGGCCCGGAAGGTCTTGATCTTGAAATCCGGGCGCTCCCTGCCGAGCATGTGCATGTATTCCTTCACCAGCGCCCGCTTGCTGGTCTTGTCCATGGGACAGGTGCTTTCCACCACGGGGAAGGCATACTTCCGGGCAAGGCCGGTGATGCGCTTCTCCTCGGCATAGAGCATGGGGCGGATCTGGATAATACCGCTGCGGTCCATATTGGTGATGGGCTCGAAACAGCCGATGCGCCCTTCGTAAATGAGGCTCAGCAGGAAGGTCTCCACCGCATCGTCCATGTGGTGGCCCAGGGCGGCCTTGTTGGCCCCCAGTTCCCGGAGCTTATCGTGGAAGGCGCCCTTGCGCATCTTCACACAGAGGGAACAGGGATTCTTCTCCTTGCGCTGGTGAAACACCACGTCGGCGATATCGCTCTCTATATAATAATA
>JAZSQG010000299.1:0-2398 GCA_045537855.1 Oscillospiraceae bacterium | reverse complement strand
CATTGCCGAGGAGCTGGGCAGCCCCAAGAGCCAGAACATCTGCCTGCTGGGCGCGCTGGTGAAGTGCCTGGGGCTGGAGGACTTCGACTGGGAAGGCCTCATTTCCCAGATGGTTCCCCAGAAGACCGTAGTGGGGAATCTGGCTGCCTTCCGGGCCGGCCTGGAGCGGGTCTGAGAGGGAAACGCAACATTTCGTAGAAAAAGGGCAGGGGCGCAAGCCCGCCCGGAGCCGTCCGTATCCCGGCGCGGCCCGTCCCTGGCCATTCTAAATATTTGTAAAGGGAGAAAAAGAGGCTTTGAGACTGATACTGAAATACATGAAGCCCTTTGCCCTGCTGTTCGTGGGAGCCATTGCGCTCCTCCTGTGCCAGACCATTCTGGAGCTCTTCCTGCCCAACTACATGAGTAAGGTCGTCAACGTCGGTATCGTTCAGAGCGGCATTGATGATCCTGCCCCTGATGTGCTGGGCAGCGAGGCCTACGACATGATCGCCCGCTTTGTGGACGAAAATGGCCGCGGCCGCATGGAGAGCGCCTATGTCTGGACGGAAGCCGGACAGGCGGCCGCCAAGCTGGAAAAGAACTATCCTGCTCTGGCGGAAAAGGGTGCTTATGTACTTACCGAGACAGAGAAAGAGGACCTGGCGGTCCTGGGTAGCGACTATGGCGCGGCAATGTACGCCCTGAGCTTCTGCGCGGGCGCGCAGGATTTCACCGCCATGAGTCTGGATGAAATCTATGCCCTTGCCGAAGGCATGAGTCAGGAGCAGATCGCAGTGGGACGGGCTGCGGCAGCGGAGGTCAACTCCGGCCTGACTGCCGGTGTTGCGGTGAACTTCACCCGGCATTTCTACGAGGACTATGAAGCCAACATTCTGAAGGGCCAGCAGGGCTACATCTGGCGCATCGGCGGCATCATGCTGATCTTCAGCCTGATGAGCGGCCTGGCCACCATCGGCAACAGCTTCTGCGGCGCCCGCATCAGCGCAGGCATCGGCCGGAAGCTGCGCCGGGACGTGTACCGGAAGGTCACCAGCTTCTCCAGCGAAGACATTGACCGCTTCAGCACTGCCACCCTCATCACCCGCAGCACCAACGACGTGCAGCAGATCCAGATGGTGGCCGTCATGGGCGTGCGTATGGTGTTCATGGCCCCCCTCTACGGCGTGGGCGGCATCATCATGGCCCTGCAGAAGAGCGTGAATATGAGCTGGATCGTGGCCATCAGCGTGGTCGTGCTGCTGGCGCTGCAGATCCTCATGTTCAAGCTGGTCACCCCCAAGTTCAAGATCATGCAGAAGCTCACCGACAAGCTGAACCTGGTGGCCCGCGAGAGCCTTACCGGTATGCTGGTCATCCGCGCCTTCGGCAACGAGAAGCGGGAAGAGGAGCGCTTTGAGGAAGCCAACATGGACATCACCAGGACCGGTCTGTTTGTCCAGCGTACCATGGCGACCCTGCATCCCATCGAAAACTTCCTGCTGTCCGGCGTGACCCTCCTCATCATCTGGGTGGGCGGTCACTTCGTGGCGGACTTCACCATGCCCATCGGCGACATGCTGGCCTACATGCAGTATGTCATGCAGATCATCATGGCCTTCCTGATGATCGCCCAGATGTTCATCTTCCTGCCCCGGGCCCTGGTGGCTGCGGGCCGTGTGGAAGAGGTGCTCAATGCCGAGCCCACCATCATGGAGCGGGAGAATCCCAAAAACCTGGAAGGCAGAGCCAAGGGCCTCATCGAGTTCGACAAGGTCTCCTTCAAGTACGGCGATGCGGAAAACTGCGTCCTGGAGGACATCAGCTTTACCGTGCAGCCGGGTCAGACCGTGGCCTTCATCGGCTCCACCGGCTCCGGCAAGAGTACGCTCATTAATCTGGTGCCCCGCTTCTACGATGTTACCTCCGGCACCATCCGTCTGGATGGCGTGGATATCCGGGAGTACAGCCTGAAGTCTCTGCGCAGCAACATCGGCTACATCCCCCAGAAGGGCCTGCTCTTCTCCGGCGACGTGGGCACGAATATGAGCCTCGGCAAGGAAGACGGTACCGATGAAGAAATGTACCGGGCCATTGAGACTGCCCAGGCCTACGATTTTATCAATCCCGATAACGACGGCCTGATGATCCCCATCGCCCAGGGCGGCGACAACGTCTCCGGCGGTCAGAAGCAGCGCCTGAGCATCGCCCGGGCCCTGCTGAAGAATCCCCCCATCTTTATCTTCGACGATTCATTCTCCGCTCTGGACTTCCGCACCGACGCCAAGCTCCGCAAGGCGCTGTATGAGACCACCGAGGGTGCTACGGTCCTCATCGTGGCCCAGCGCGTCAGCACCATCATGAATGCGGACCAGATCATCGTACTGGAAGAGGGCAAGATCGTGGGTAAGGGTACCCA
>JAZSQG010000194.1:0-3354 GCA_045537855.1 Oscillospiraceae bacterium | reverse complement strand
TCTTTGAAGAGGAGATGGACGGCCAGAGCCTGCGGGAGCTGGTGAACGCCGCCATGGAAAAGGCCGGCGGTGTCTGCGCGGCTTTTACCGGCAGGGACGGAGATTATAAGTATGTCATCGGCAGCCGCAGCGTGGACCTGCGCCGGGCGGCCAAAACCGTCAACGCCGCCATCGGCGGCCGGGGCGGCGGCCAGCCGGAGATGATCCAGGGCAGCGCCGCCGGAAGCCGGGAGGCCATCGAAGCCTTCTTCGCCGCCTGGAAAGGGGAAAGCTGATGGAACTGCGGGACATTCTCGGCCGCTGCGACCATACCCTTCTGCGGCAGACTGCTGCCTGGGAGGAAGTGCGCAGCCTCTGCGACGAGGGCCTGCGCTGGGGCGTGGCCTCCGTGTGCATCCCGCCCTGCTATGTGCGCCGGGCGGCGGACTATCTGGCCGGGCGGCTGCCGGTCTGCACCGTCATCGGCTTTCCCAACGGGAGCCATACTGCGGCGGTGAAGTGCCTGGAAGCGGAGCAGGCCCTGCGCGACGGGGCGGAAGAGCTGGACGTGGTGGCAAATCTGGGCTTTCTCCGGGCCGGGGAGCATGCCCTGGTGCTGGAAGAGCTCCGCAGCCTGAAAGCAGTCTGCGGAGAGAAGGTGCTGAAGGTCATCATCGAGACCTGCCTCCTGACGGAGGAAGAAAAAATCACCATGTGCCGCATCGTTTCCGAAGCCGGGGCAGACTATATCAAGACCTCCACCGGCTTTTCTTCCGGCGGCGCCACGAGGGAAGATGTGGCCCTGCTGCGGGCTTATTCCGCCCCGGAAGTGAAGGTGAAGGCTGCGGGGGGCATCGCCACCCTGCAGGATGCGGAGGATTTCATCCGCCTGGGTGCGGACCGACTGGGAACCAGCCGCCTTGTCCGGCTGGCCATTGCAATGGAGGGTAAATAAATGGCAACACCCCATAATCAGGCAGGCGCGGGAGATTTTGCAAAGACGGTGCTGATGCCCGGCGACCCCCTGCGGGCCAAATTCGTTTCCGAGCAGTTTCTGGAAAACGCCAGACTGGTCAACAATGTCCGGGGCATTCAGGGCTACACCGGCTACTATCAGGGTGTGGAAGTGTCCGTGATGGCCTCCGGCATGGGGATGCCCAGCATGGGCATCTACAGCTACGAGCTGTTTCACGATTACGGCGTGGAGACCATTCTGCGCATCGGCTCCGCCGGGGCCATCGCCCCCCAGGTGCAGCTGCGCCAGCTGGTGATGGGCATGGGCGCCTGTACGGACTCCAACTATGCCCACCAGTACCGCCTGCCCGGGAGCTTTGCCCCCATCGCGGACTTTGAGGTGCTGCGCATCGCCGTGGAAGAGGCAGAGAAGCTGGGCGTTGGCTGCCACGTGGGCAATCTCCTCTCTTCCGACCTGTTTTACGATGACGACCCCGACTTTGCCGCGAAGTGGCAGAAGATGGGGGTGCTGGCAGTGGAGATGGAGGCTGCGGCCCTGTATATGAACGCTGCCCGGGCCGGGAAGAAGGCCCTTGCCATCTGTACCGTGTCCGACCACCTCTTCCGGGGCGAGCAGCTCAGCAGTACCGAGCGGGAGACGGGCTTTACCAGGATGATGGAAACGGCGCTGCGCACCGCCGTCCGCCTGGGCTGAAGCTGTCCTTTGCCCCGGGCCTGAAAAAAGCAGAGAAGCCGGGGCAGGAGACTGCTCCGGCTCTTGCTATTCCCGGAAATTTCGGGTAAAATCAGAAAAACGGATGGGGAAGGAGCGCTGCCATGCCGCCGGAAACCTTGAGCCGGGAGGCGCAGGAGCGCTTCCGGGAGGCCATCGCCGCCGCCGATCAGGCCCCGGGCCGGGCGGGCATCGGCACTCTGGGGGAAAAGACCCTTCATGCGGTGCTGAAGTGCTACTGCCAGCCGGATGTGCGCCTCCATGAGCAGAAGCTGGCGGGCTTCGTGGCGGACATTCTGGAGGAAGCCCATGCGGTGGAGGTGCAGACCAGGCAGCTGGACCGGCTGAGCCGGAAGCTGGATGCCTTTCTCCCGCTGGTGGGGGTGACGGTGGTGTATCCCGTGGCCCGATACCGGCAGATCTGCTGGGTAGACCCCGACACCGGGGAAGTCTCCAAACCCCGGCGCAGCGGACGCCGGGGAAGCTGGTGCCACGCCCTGCCGGAGCTTTACCGCCTGCGCAGTCAGCTGGAGGCGGAGGGACTTACGTTTCGCATCCTTCTGCTGGACATGGCGGAATACCGCCTGCTGGACGGCTACGGCCCGGACAGAAAGAAGCGGGCAACCCGCTATGAGCGCGTGCCCCAGGAGCTGGTGGGGGAGCTTTGGCTGAAGGAGCGGGCGGATTACCGTCTCCTTGTGCCGGAAAACCTGCCGGAACACTTCACCGCGGCGGATTTCAGCCGCTGCAGCGGCCTGAAAGGCCGCAATGCCTGGTGCGCCCTGCAGGTGCTGCTGCAGATGGGTACCGTGCATTTCCTCCGGCAGGAGGGGCGCAGATACATCTACCGCCGGGAAATCGGCAGGGAACAGGAAGAAAAATCAGAATAAATCATATATTGGAGGAACGACTATGAATACCATGGACGCCATTCGCAAGAGACATTCCACCCGCGGCTTCAGTGACAGGCAGATCTCCGATGAAGCCCTGGAGCAGATCCTGGTGGCGGGCGGTCAGGCTGCCATCGGCTGCGCCGACTTTGCCAGCCTGCAGCTCATCGCCGTGCAGAACCCCGAACTCCTGAAGGAGATCGACGAAGCCGGAAACGGCGGCAATCCCAACGCACATCCCCTCTACAACTGCCCCACTCTGGTGGTGGTCATTGCCAAGAAGGGCTTTCTGGAAAACATCGAGCTGAGCAACGCCGGCTGCATCATTCAGAACATGATGGTGGCCGCTGCGGACCTGGGCATCGACAGCGTCTATCTCTGGATGGGCATGGCAGCCATCAACGGCGCCCCCGCCCTGGCGGAGAAGCTGGGCTTCCCCGAAGGCTACAGCTGCGTGGGCAGCATGGCGCTGGGCTACGAAGCCAAAGAGTTCCCCAAGCTCCGGGGCGAAGGCCAGAGACTGGAAGTTCGCATCATTAAGTAAGCGCTCCAAAACAGCGCGGCGCAAACCAAAATTCGGTTTGCTTCGTCCTCGTAAGGAACCATAGCCCGCTGACAGGCAATTTTTCGCCGGTTTCTCGCTGATTTTTCTTGCGTTCCACCAAGGAGCGCTGCAAAAAAGCGCCTCAAACCAACAAAAAATATCTCTGTCATCGGCTGCATGCAGTTTGCCCCATATTGCGTTTGCAATATGGGGCAAATCCATGTTTTCTTACTCGGACTACGCGTTTGCGCCGC
>JAZSQG010000014.1:0-1655 GCA_045537855.1 Oscillospiraceae bacterium | reverse complement strand
CGCCCCGTTTTTTTACCTTTTCAAGCGGTTTCTTACACGTTCATGGCCGCGTAGAAACCTTCCCGCACGGCGGAGGTGATGTTGCCCTGCCGGGTGTTGCAGTCGCCCGCCACCCAGGTCTCCGGGCAGATGCCGCTGAGTTCTTCCAGCAGCTTACTCCGGGGCCGCACGCCCAGAGAGAGGGCCACCGTGTCGCAGGGGATCTCCGTGAGGGCGCCCCCCGCTTCCCGGGCCAGCACGCCGGTCCCGGTGATGGCTTCCAGCTTCAGCCCTTCCTTGAAGGAGACGCCCGCCTCCATGGCAAGGCGCTGGGCCTGCACCACAGCCTTATCCCGCATGCGCACCTGCTGCATGGTCAGCATGTCCATGACGATGACTTCGTGGCCTTCCCGGGCCAGGGTCACGGCGGTCTCCGTGCCGGTGAGACCGGCGCCCACGATGACCACCCGCTTGCCGGGCTTTACGCGGCCGCTGTCCACATCGATGGCGAGGCAGACATTCTCCCCCTCCACCCCGGGGACCGGGGGCACGATGGGCGCGCTGCCCACAGCAAGGATCAGGGCATCGGGCTGCTCTTTTTCAATGAGTTCCCGGGTGACTTCCACCCCCAGACGCACATCGATGCCCTGGGTGCCCAGGGTCATGGCCTCGGACCACTGGGCATAGCGGCGCACATCGCTCTTCAGGGGATTGGCCCCGGCCATGCGCAGGCTGCCGCCCAGCCGGGCTTCCTTTTCCATGAGGATGGGCTTCATGCCCCGCTCCGCCAGACGCCGGGCCGCTTCCATACCGGCGCAGCCGCCGCCCACCACGATGACCTTCTTGTTGGGGTCCCCGGCGGGGAGCGCATCAAAGAGGGGCTGCCTGCCCTGCCGGGCATTGACGGTGCAGCGCAGAGGCTTGGGGCAGCCGTGGGGATCGTCCCCGGTGCAGACATTGCAGCGGATGCAGGGGCGAATTTCCTCCAGCTTCCCCGCCTTTGCCTTACGGATGTGCTCCGGATCCGCCAAAAATGCGCGGATCATGGCTACCATATCGCACTCGCCCGCTTCCACCGCCGTCATGGCGCTGGCCATGTCGA
Organism: Oscillospiraceae bacterium; assembly: GCA_045537855.1. Classification (GTDB taxonomy): domain Bacteria; phylum Bacillota; class Clostridia; order Oscillospirales; family Oscillospiraceae; genus UBA1774. The sequence continues at coordinate 574 of JAZSQG010000014.1, read as the reverse complement.
AGCTGCCCACGCTCACCACAGGGATGCGCAGGCCCGCTTCCTTGTACTTCCGGGCGATGTGCAGATTGGTGGGCCGGGGCATGTAGGTCGTCTGAATGGTATAGGGAATGGTGCGCACATCGTACATGCTGCCGGCGCTGATGTGCAGCAGGTCGATGAGGTCCTGAATTTCCCGGATGATGGCGATGCCCTCTTCCACATGGACGCCCTCGGGATAAATCTCATCGCCGCTGAATCGAATTTCCAGGGCCATGTTGGGGCCGATGCGCTGACGCACCGCCGTGAGGAGCTCCCGGGCAAAGCGGGTGCGGTTTTCCATGTTCTGGCAGCCGTATTCGTCGCTGCGTTTGTTCATATGGGGAGAGAAGAAGGAGGCGGCGGTATGCCCGTGGCCCAGGTGGACCATGACCATATCGAAGGAGGCCTTGCGGCAGCGCTCCGCCGCATCGGCAAAGGCGCGGATGATCGCCTCCATGTCCTCCCGGCTGAACTCGTGGGGAAGGCGCTCATCCCGAAGATTCAGCTCGATGGAAGCCACGGCGCCCCAGCGGTGGATCGCCTCCGTCACCTTCAC
>JAZSQG010000118.1:0-10053 GCA_045537855.1 Oscillospiraceae bacterium | reverse complement strand
TCCCGGGCATCATCGGCGCAGACCGTCCCCTGATGCTCCGCCACCCAGACACTCCCCACAAAGGCTTCCAGAGGCAACTCATCCACCGCCGCCCCGTCCCGGATAAAATGGCGGGGCGCATCGATATGGGTGCCGTTGTGGGCGCACATGGAAAAGGCAGTGAGATTATACAGGTCTCCCCGCTCCATGCAGTTCAGGCGCTCCCGCCGTGGCGTCGGATCCCCGGGATAACAAAGGCAGGAAAATACTTCCTGGGAAATATCGTAGAGCTTCATGCCGCCGCTTTTTTCGAAGTAGCGCTCCATCCCTCAGCAGATGACCAGCTTCGCGCCCTTTTCAAAGGCGTTTTTCCGCTCTCCGGGGAACACGGTCTCCCGGCGTTTGATGCGCTCCTCGGGGTTGAAGTTCGTCCAGTTAAAGCGGCTGTAATCCGACACCTGCAGGGTCGAACCGCAGGAAATGACCTCCGCCGGGCCCAGCAGGCTGAACATGCCCTGATATTCCGAAAGCAGCTGCTGATAGCCCCCCTCCTCCCGGTTGCTGGTCATGATCATCAGAATAGGAATCTTGCGCTGGTTGTAGCTGGGGTTTTCCCGGTTGTAGGTAATATACTGAAAGATCAGGCGCTCAAACAGCGCCCGGAAAGATGAAGTGGCGTTGCCCAGATAATTGGGCGTACCGATGATCAGGCCGTCCGCCCCGCGAATGGCCTCCAGCACAGGGGTCAGGCCGTCCTGATATACGCAGCGGCCCTGATTGGCCCCCAGCTTGCAGCCGAAGCAGGAAATACAGCCGGTAAAGCGCTCCAGACTGAAGAGATCAAAATATTCTACTTCCGCACCGGCTGCTGCGGCTCCGTTGGCAGCCTCCGTCACCAGGATGTCGGTATTCCAGCCCTTCCGGGGGCCTGCATTGACAGCTACGATCTTTTTGTTCATGCGCTTCTCCTTTCAATATGCTGCGGTTATACCACGGTGCCGCGTCGGCAGCCTCACGCCGAAAGCTCGCCAAACAGGGCCTTGATCCCGTCCCGCACCGCAGAATAGTTTTTGGGCCACTTCATATAGCCGCCGGCGTGCAGCACAGTACCGTCCGCCATCGTCAGGCTCATTTCAAAATGTTTTCCGTCCAGAACACGCTTGTCCGATTTCTGAAAGCCGTCCCACCTGCCCACTTCATTTTCCCGGAGGAGCGCCTCCAGCCGGCGCACGAAACCCGCATCCACACCAAAGTGAAGGCTTTCCTCCTCAGGCACCCCATCCGGCTTGACGGAAGCGGTATAGACCCCGTCTTCACAGTCCAGTTCATAAACTACGCTGGAATGCACCATGTTCCCTGTGGTGTAAACAAAATACATGCGTTCGATTTCTCCGATCTCCACGCACTTCGACCTCCTGACAAGGGTGCAGATCAGAATCACTATAAGGATCAGAATAATGATCGCAAGAATCACACATACGTTTTTTTTCATGTCCGAACCCCCACAGTTTTTCTTATTTTAGCATAAGAATGCAAAAATGAACAGGAAAAAGCCCATTGTTCCTGCATTTATTCCGCTTCTTCCGCGCGTTCCCCGTCAAAGTCATGGGCCAGGCGGAAAAACGGCACAGCGTCATCCCATTGTACCCGGCAATCGCAGCTCATCGGCCGCACTTCAGCGCCGCCAAGATTTCACGGACGCTTTCCTCCGTCGGCCGGGTCCCGTCGATTTGCAGCACGGGCAGCTTGACCGAGTCGAGCCACGCGGAAACATCATGCTCCGACCGTCGTTCCACAGCCTCAAAAAAGCGGCTTTCCGACTCGTAAAGATCTCCTTCAGGTAAGATGCGGTCACCAAACTTCCGGAAAGAGCGATCCCACACCCGCTTCATTCGAATTTCCTTTGGTACGCAAATCAGCACGGCACGGGTAAACATGGCCGTCACCTCTTCGCCGTAGTTTCCTTTGACTGCAGACAGGATAAAGTTCGGATACTTCTTCAGGTCTTTCAGCAGCAGCGCCTGTACTTCCGCTCTGCTTCTCGATGTCCCGTAAACATAGTCCCTGTCCCGGTCGGGAAAATAATAGTCCTCTATGTCCGCAAACCGATAGCCCGTTGCCCGGGCAAGGGCCCTGCCCAGCGAACTTTTCCCCGCGCCGTTTCCGCCGCATATGATGATCTTATCCCCCATGAAAACTCACCCTCTTGCTTTTCAGACTATGTGAAAGCACTCGTAAACTCTGACACCGTAATGATGATACACGCTGCTGCAGCGAAAGGCAATCCCCAACCACTGCACACAAATCAAGTGTTTCCTCACAAAATGAGACATTGTAATACCCGGCGCAAGTCCTTTACAATAACAGCGGAAGCTTCCCAAAACAACAACAAGGAGAATGCACATGACTACGGCGATTCTTGCCGAGAATATCAAGAAATACCGGCTGGCCAAAAGCCTGACCCAGGAACAAACCGCCGAAATTCTGCAGGTAAACCCGCAGACTGTGTCCAGATGGGAGTGCGGCACTACCCTGCCCGATGCGCTGACCCTTCCCCAGCTCGCAAAACTGTTCGGGGTGACCATTGATGACTTTTACCGAAAGCATTCGGTGGTCTACGAGAACTATGCCCAGCGGCTCTCCGCCGTGTACGAAAAGACCCGTTATCCCGAGGATTTCATCCGCTGTATGCTGGAGTATAAAAAGCTCATGAAGCAGGCTGAACTTTCCACCGCCGACAAGTGGAACTATGCCACCATTCATCACTTTATGCTGCAGCACTGCAAAGAAGCGGCTTTGGAATGGTATGACAGGGCCATCGCAGACGGTCCGGAAGCGGATCCCGATGCCTACCGCCGGGCGCGTTCTCTGCGCACAAAGCTTCTGTTTGAAATCGGCAGAAGCGAGGAAGCGATCAGCCGACAGAAGGAGCTGACCGCCCTGCATCCCAACGACCCGCAGGAATGGGGCTTTTTGATCGAAGCTTATATCTGGGCCGGGCGTTACGAGGACGCCTATGCCTCTTACCGTGAGGCGATCCGCCGATTCCCGGAAAACTGGCTGCTCTATCTCTACGGCGGTGACGCCTGCAAGGGCCAGCAAAGGTACGAGGAGGCCTTTGCCTGCTGGGACAAAGCGGGTGAACTGGGTACCGCCTTTCATGACGAACTCTACTGCAAGGCTGGCTGTTATGAGCTTTTGGGCGAATACGGGAAAGCCCGCGCCATATACCTGGAGCTTGCCGAGCTCCTCCGGGAGGAACATTTTGATGTGGAGGCGGAAATGGCAGAGAAAGCCGCAGCCCGCCTCCGGCACTGCTGAAGAAAAACACGGCGCAAACGGCAAAAAGACTGGGGCAAATCGCCCCAGTCTTCCTGATTTCAGTTCTTCCCTTTCAGACAGCGAAACAGCAGAATGCCCTTCACCAGCAGCAGGAGGAATGCGGCCATCACAGCGTAGCTTTCTCCTGCCAGCGCCAGAAACAGCACCGCCGCGATGCCGCAAAGCAGAGAGCAGCCCGTCACGGTCTTTTGCATTTTTTCTGCCTCTACGCGCAAAAGCAGCAGCTTCAGGCCGCCCAACGTGATCAGAGCCAGAAACAGAACCCAGTAAACCCCACGGTTCAGGGCCGAAGTTTCGGCATAACTGAGCAGATTCACCGAGTAAACGTAGTCCTCCACCGTCCGGGGATACAGGGGCAGCACGATCAGCATCAGCGATAAAAGGTCGATCACACCCACAAGAAGATCACAGACGCCGCGAAGGTTGGAGCGGTGCTCCTTTTCTGCCACAGTGAGCAGTTTTTCTCCCGAGAGCAGCGCATCGATCGACACGGAAAAATACCCGGAAATCTCCTTCAGCGAGTCGATGCTGGGATAGCCCCGCCCCGATTCCCACTTGGAAACTGCCGTTCTGGATACATACAGGGCTTCCGCCAGTTCTTCCTGGGTCAGTCCCCTGCCCTTTCTCAATTCCTGCAGCTTTTCGCCAAACTCCATGGCGCCCCTCCATTCAGCGTTTTTCTCCGCAGTACAGCAGGACAGCCGCCCGGTACAGCCCAAACAAACCCGCGCTCAAAAGCACAGCCCCCACGATATCCGTAAGCCAGTGAACGCCGGAAAGGAGCCTCCCCACCGTCATGAACAGTGAAAACAGGATCGTCAGAAAGCCAATACTCCGCCTGAATGCTCCGGCTTTCACTCTGCGCCCAAGCTGAAATACCAGCGTCGGCATCACGCTCAGCACGAGCAGCGTTGTGGACGAGGGATAGGATGCTTCCGCCGCACCGTCAATGAGCACCGGACGATCATTCACCGGCAGCATTTCAAACAGCAGATATGCCCCCACTACCAGCACATAATATGCGCCCAGAAGAAGCAGATCAAAATCCACCTTCCGCAGGCTTTTCCGCCGCAGCCACTGGCAAAGCCCCAACCCGGCAAAGATCAGACAGACCAGCACCGGAACAAGCCCCAGCCAGTCCGTCAGGGCGTAAAGGCCCATATGCACCCCGGTGAGGGCGTGAACGCGGAGATTCAGGGTACTGAAACCCAGCTCGGTCCCCGTTTCGCCCGCAGCCTGCACATCATAGCTTTGGACCAGCATTGTCCAGACCACAAACACCAGCAGCCGGCACGAACCGGCAATCAGTGCGCGTTTTCCCGATTTATTCACAGTTCACTTCCCCATCCTTCCGCTTTGCTTCTGCTGTCAGCCTAACAGAAGCTGCGAAATCGGGAAAGAGCCCCGCAGTAACAGGGATGATACGATTCGTGTCATCCCCGTCCGATGCACGCATTACGAAAAATGGCGCGCTGCAAAATATGAATTTTGCAACGCGCCGCAGCGTTACTGCCGTGCGGAATACGCGTCCGTCAGATACGGAGCCAGAATCCGCTCAATGTGGTCAATATAAGTATCGAAAGCTTCATCAGGCATCACCTCCGTGGAAACACGGATATAGCTGCCGTGATCGTAAAATTTGCAGACTTTCAGCACACCGTCCAGAGCTGCGCCCCCGTCGCCCCAATTGCGCATGTCACCTTCCCGGATCACCCAGAAGCAGTCCTGAAGCACCTCGGCAGGAACGCGGTAACTTGTCAGCGTTTCTTCCGCCTCGGCGCTTTCTCTGTAATAATGCTCCAGGCAAAGCAGTGACGGGTCATCCGTGGTTTTCAGCACAAGCTCAAAGCGCTCCCCTCCAGCGGCTGTATCGGACCTGCAGTAATTGAGCAGCATGGTTTCTGCGGCGATCCCGCTCAGATCATCCACGCCGAATTCTTCGCAGGCAGAGGCACTGTAGAAATCCGTCGGCGCAGTCATGCTGTTCACCGTTTCCAATCGCAGCTTCACATCATGATCCGGCATGGTAAAGCTAAGAATGAAGCCTTTTTTATCGTCATAGGACACATTCAGTCTTTCACCGTCCAGGTCAAAGTGATAGTCGGTATCCGTGGCAACATAAGGAAAATACAACGTCACCTTCTTACCGGCTCTGTAGGAATCCTTTGCGCCTTTATAAAGCTCTTTGCTGCCGTCATATTCCACACGATAGCGCTTTGCCGAACAGCCAAACAGAAATGCCACCATCAATCCCCCCAACAAAAGTACTTTGCATATCGAAGCGATGTTCACTCTTCCCATCTGCGTTCTCCTCTATGGGCCGGTTTTTCAACCCGCTAAAGCCGTAGTTTTCGTCATTATATCACAAGGGCAGAAAAAAGACAGGGGCGTCCCCATTTTATTCCGCTGATTCCGACCTGCCTGCCAGCTCCGCGCAAAGCGCCTCAAAGGCGCGCAGCTTATCCGGGGATGCAAAAGAGAATTTCTGATATTTGGCCCTGTCGCCCTTCCAGTACAGGTATAGCGCCGGAGCGGAACCGCCGCTTTCCGCATTGTCTCCCCGCTTGCGCACGCTGCCCCCCTGCAGGCAGTCCATAAACCGCGCCCACGCTTCTTCCGACAGATGAACCGAGCCGGAGCAGCTGATATCCTCTTCTGTCAGAGGCCAATGACGGCCCTCTCTCGTTTCATGATAGAAGAAGGTCTTCCCCGCCTCCGTGTAGAAGCGGTATCGCTGATAGCCGGGAGGATAGGCGGAGGAAGCATCGGTATATAAGAACTCTGTGATCTCCTCCGGGGCAATATGCTTCCCGACCGTCCGCTCTCTGTTTCCCGCCAAAACGAGAAGCAAAACCACAACCACGCCCACAGCCAAGACTGCAATGCCTGCAATTCTGATTCCCATATGTATTCCCCTTTCTTGTTATACGGTCGCTGCTGTTCAGAATCAGTTTTTTACCACTGCGCAGTTTCCCGATTTCCGGAGATCAGAAAACAATTCTCATATACCACAATGTTGATCTTATCGTTGACCCCGTAGGGCTTCACGGTATTTCCAAGCTGATACAGGATAAAGCGCGGGCCGTTCTGCGTATGTACAAGCAGCTTCACCACCTGTGCCGGCCGGTCGTTGATCAGTATATTGTCATCCATATATCCGTAAACCGTAGCCTGTATGGTTTTTCCGCGCTTTTTTACCTTCACATAACGGGATACTGTGCGAAACACCAGAAATGACGCTGCAATACCGATCAGCAAAAAAGGCGCCCCTACCAGCAGCATGCCGAAATTGCCGAAGCCTGTACAGGCAATGATCATCACCGCCAGTCCGCTGAGCCCAAAGGCCAGTGCAAAGATCAGGGGAAAGCAGACTGTCCAGAAATTCAGGGTCGCCTCTTTGCACTCCAGCACGGGATATTCCATATCCGCCTTTTCCGTATCAAGCCCGGTTGCTGTCCCGCAGTATGCGCAGATCTCAGATACCACGGGTGCCCCGCAGGAGGGGCAGGTTCTCTGTCTGTTTCCCGTTTTTGTCATGTGGATCATCATCCTTTTATTGCTTGTCCGTACTCACGGTAAGATTCCGCTTCACGAAATCATGATAACACACAGTGGTCCAACATGGCAGGTACATACAGCGCCTTTCGAATACTTCGGTACTGCACCCATCCCCGCCTCCCGCTCACTTTTTCGCTGCGATGAGATAGCGGTGAACGGTACCTTCCACGCAGCCCTCACGCGCAAGCTTCTCCTGCATTGCCAGCAGCCGTTCAAAGCACGCGTCCACCGAGAAGCCCGGAAACTCCCACTCGATCACCCGCGCAAACCACACAAAGGCGCCGACATCGTAAAACTTCATGGGCACGAATGCTTCCGCCGCTTCCGCGATTTGAAAGCCTGAAGCCTCAAATTTCCGCTTCTGCTCCTGCAGATTCATATGGGGAAAGGGCTTTTCCGTACCGGGAAGCACCAGTTCCACCAGCTCCCGGTCGTTATCCTCGCCGACCTGCTGGGTGATAAACATGCCGCCCGGTTTCAGCAGGCGGTACAGTTCCTTTGCGTCAAAGCTCCCGTGGCGGTTGAGAATCAGGTCAAACTGTTCATCCGGAAACGGGATATTTGCCGGGTCGTCACAGGCCCGGAAATCAATGCCCAGCGGCAGCAGCGTTTCCTCGCACAGAGCCACATTGGGCGGGTAGCCCTCCGTGGCAGCCGTTTTGTCATAGGGATGCCCAAAGGAAAGCAGCACTTCCCCGCCCCCGGTATCATAATCCAGGAGCTGCATATCCGATTTCAGATATCGCCGGATGACTGCCTCATATTCCCAGGGCAGCGGCGCTTCCACGCACCGTCCCTCCAGATGGGAAAAGTCCCAGCCATGAATGTGCGCTGCCCGCTCTTCCTCTTTCCAGATTTCTTTCCATTCCCCCGGCGTCATCGTTTCCTTGCTCATTTCGCCAGCGCTTCCAGCACCGCCTGCAGCGCCGTCACCATGGTTTCCAGCGGCATGGCGGCCAGCCTTGCGCGGTCTTCCCGCTGTTCGATCTGCTCCGGCAAAAAGGGCACATGGATAAAGCCCGCTTTCATCTGCGGGTACTGCACCGCCGCCTGATGCAGGTTCACATACATGACATGGTTGCACACATAGGTACCCGCAGAATTGGAAATACCCGCGGGAATTCCTTTTTCCTGAATGGCCTCCACCATCTGCCAGAGCGGCAGCGTGGCAAAGTACGCTGCCGCCCCATCCGCTTCAATGGCTTCGTCCACGGGCGTCTCCCCGGCATTGTCCGGCAGCAGCCTGCTGCCATCGGAGCTTTTCACGCTGTCCACATTGATGGCCACCCGCTCCACGCTGATTTCCGGCCGTCCGCCCGCCTGTCCGATGGACAGGACGATATCCGGCCGATGCTCCCGAAAGAGTTCCTGCAGGCGGGCTTTGGATCTCCTGAACTCCACCGGCAGGATCTCTTTCACAAGGCTTACCCCTGCCGGAGCAGTCAGGCGATAAACGATCTGTTCCGAAGGATTGACGGCCCCTCCGTTAAAGGGTTCAAATCCGGTCACCAGTATTTTCATAGTATGTTCTCCTGTTTTCGTGTCGGCGGCGTTCAGACCGCAGCGGGCATACAGCGCGGCAATGCAGGGTGCCTTGTATTCCATGTATCCGTCAATATCCTCCGGGAACAGCTGCGCAGCCCGCTCTTTGACCCGGCTGTATTCCCGGACCGCTTCCTCGCTGGCGCGCAGGAAATCCCGGAAGCGAATGTGGCGGTGCAGTTCTTCCGAATCCAGCGGGCACACGTAGAGATGGTGGGTCTGCAGATGCGCTTTGCCTGAATAGCGGAACGCTTCTCTCCCCGGGATGCCAAGATTGCCTTCATGAAGATAGCCGATCCCCTCCAGCTTCCGTACCACCGCTTCAAAGACGCTGTAATCCCGGATGATCATGTCGATATCGATGCAGGGCTTGGCGGACATGCCTTCCACCGCAGTGCTGCCCACATGCTCGATCCCCACAGCCAGACTGCCCACAGCCCTTTCCAGTTCCTTTTTGATCGCTTCAAAGTCGCTTTTCCAGGCCCTGTCATAGGGCAGAACCCTCACCCTTGCCGTTTTCATACGCAGTCCCCGTCAAGCCCTGTCAATTTGGCCTATTATAGCACAAAGCGAAGCTTATCTCCCCGCTTCAAATTTCACATTTGAGGGATATTTACTTTCGTTCAGCTGGGATTTTATTCTGGCCACCTGTTCGATATCGATATCATAGATGTTCGCAATGGCCAGTGCGTAGTAAATGACGTCAAACAGTTCTTCGTCCACGGTACCCAGAATGTCCGTGCTGTTTTGTGCCTTCAGCCCTTTTCTCATGGCTCGGGAAAGCTCTCCCACTTCTTCGGCCAGTTTCAGGAAGTAATCCTTCAGGAGTTCGGGATGATAGTCTTTTTCTTTGATATAAGTCTGCAGATATTTGATCGTGGTTTTTCCGTCCATAGTACTGCACCTCATCGGCTTCATTTCTATGACACATTATAGCACATATCACAGGAAAATGGCAGGGGCATTCCGCCCCTGCCGCTGTTTGATCCGCATGATTCGCTTTTCCCTCGGTACCGCAGGGCACAATGCCTCTTGGCGCACCCGCCTCACGCATTCCCGCAGTAACGGGCAATGGCCGCACTGATAAATGCCGCAGTCCCCTCTCCGTACCTGTCGATGTTCGTGCGAAAGCGTTCATCGGCCACGTACATCTGACCCAGCCCGGTAAGAATCTCACCGGTGCAGATGTAACAGTTTTCGCTGATATGCTCCTGCAGTTTTCTTACCAGACTTTGCACCTCCTCCGCACCGGGCGCATCGCCCGTCTGCATGCAGCGTGCAAAGGCAGCAAAAATAGCGTCCATATCCGCTGCAAGGCTGTTCCACTTTTCTTTTCCGTAGTTTTTTGTTTTCTCGGCGTGCTCCCGATATGCCTCGGTGCCGCCCCACCGCTCCCGGGCTTCAGCCTTATATGCTTCGAAGTCATGCTTATCAAAGGCTTTCATTACCTTTTCTCCTTTTATGCAGTGCTTTCCATTCCTCGCGCGTGATGGCATAGGCATAGGAAATCCCGGTTTTTTCATCGGGATACTCCTTGATTTTTCGCATGCCGATTGCTTCCGCAGTGGAATAGGAGGCGATATTGGTGTATTTCATGTACGAATACAGACAGTCATAAGCCGTATTCTCAAA
>JAZSQG010000087.1:0-5020 GCA_045537855.1 Oscillospiraceae bacterium | reverse complement strand
CACGCAGCTGGTGGCCTCGTCCAGGATCAGGATGCGGGGATCGCTGAGGAGGGTACGGGCAAAGGAGATCAGCTGCTTCTGACCGGCAGAGAGGCCCTCGCCCCGTTCCTTGGTTTCGGTCTGGTAGCCGTCCTCCATCTCACGGATGAAGTCATCGGCGTGAACGGCCTTGGCGGCGGCAATGCATTCCTCGTCCGTGGCGTTCAGACGGCCGTAGCGGATGTTGTCCATGATGGTGCCGGAGAAGATGAAGGTGTCCTGCTGCATGACGCCCATCTGCTTGCGCAGGGAGTTCAGGGTCACACTCTGCAGATTGTGGCCGTCGATCTTCACGGCGCCGTCGGTGACATTGTAGAAGCGGCTCAGGAGGTTGACGATGGTACTCTTGCCTGCGCCGGTGGGACCCACCAGGGCAATGGATTCGCCCGCCTTCACATCGAAGTTCACCCGTTTGATGACCGGCACGCCCTTTTCATACTCGAAGAGCACGTTGTCGAACTCCACGTGGCCGTCGATGGGGGGCAGCTCTTTGGCACCGTCGTCGTCTTCCACGCTCACCGGCTCGTCCAGCACCTGGAAGATACGTTCCAGATAGCTCATGGCGTCCATCAGCTGGTTGTAGATGTTGCCCATCTGCTGAATGGGGCCCCAGAACTGGTTGGAGTAGCTGACCATGGCGGTGATCATACCGATCTGCACCACGCCGCCCAGAATGAAGTCATCCCGGAACCAGTACACCGCAGCGATGTAGATGGCACACTTGACGATGCGCATGAGCATGGCGGCGATGGGGTACATACCGTGGGCAATGTAGTTGGCGCGCAGCTTGAAGTGGCGGTTTTCCTTCAGCAGCCCGTCGAAAATGCCGCTGTTCATCTCCTCCCGGGCGAAGGCCTGGGTGACCTTGGCACCGTTGATGTTCTCGGAGAGGTAGGCGGTGACATTGGACTGCTTGTTGGCGGCCTTCTGGCGGAAGCGCCGCTGCATGGGCTTGGTCACCCGCACGTAGATGATGAAGAAGGGGAGACCCGCCAGGACCACGAGGGTCATCTTGGGGCTCATGGTCAGCATGAAAACGAAGATGATGATCAGGTTCAGCATGCTGAGAATGGCGTTGATGAGACCGTTGGTGAGGAAGTCGGACACGTTGTTGACGTAGTTGATGACACGGGTGAGGATCTTGCCGTGGGGACGGCTGTCATAGTAGTCAAAGCCCAGCTTCTGCAGATGGGTATACACGTCGGTACGCATGTCCGTGGTCATGGACTGGCTGGTGGTGATGCTGATGAGGCTGCGCTTCCGGTTGATGAACACCGTGCTGACATTCACAAGGAAGTAGCCGATGCCCAGCACCACGATCAGGCCGATGGCGCTGCCGGGAATGAGGGTGTCGATGATGTAAGCCTGGATCCGGGGGGTCAGGAGCATCAGTACGCTGGAGAGAATGGACAGGGCGAACATCGCGGCGATCTTCTTCCTGTACTTCTTGACGTACACAAGGCTGCGCTTGAATTGGGGCCAATTAAAAGGCGCATCCAGTTCTTCGTCGATGTTGTATTTATTTCTCGCCATTACTGCACACCTCCTTCTTCCAGATCTTCCAGACCGTGCTGCATGACACAGGTCTTGTAGTAATAGCCCTTGCGCTGCATCAGCTCGCGGTGGGTGCCTTCCTCCACCACGCGGCCCTTATCCAGAATGTAGATATAGTCCGCATGCTTCACGGAGGAAACGCGCTGGGCGATGATGATGGTGGTGCAGTCGTCCTCCATATTGGCCAGCTGGCCCTGGATGTACTCCTCCGTCTCCATATCCACGGCGGAGGTGGTATCGTCCAGAATGAGGATGGGGGCATGCTTGGCAATGGCGCGGGCCAGGCTGATGCGCTGCTTCTGGCCGCCGGAGAGACCGGTGCCCCGCTCGCCCACGATGGTGTCGTAACCGTCGGTGGTGTTGCGCACGAAGTTGTCCGCATCGGCGATGACGGCGGCAGCCGTCACGTTTTCCACGCTGGTATCGGGCACGCCGTAGGCAATGTTGCTCTCCACCGTGTCGGAGAAGAGGAACACATCCTGCATGGTGAGGCCGATGTTATGCCGCAGCTTCTGCAGCGGCCAGTCCCGCACGTCTACCCCGTCGATGGAAACGCTGCCCTCGGTCACGTCCACAAAGCGGTCGATGACGTTGACCAGGGTGGTTTTGCCGCTGCCGGTGGGGCCCATGATGCCGATGACCTGGCCGGCCTTGATATCCATGGACACATCGTCCAGGACCTTGGTGTGGCCGTAAGTCAGGGTGACATGGTCCAGCTTGATGTTGCCTTCCACGGTCTCGGGGCTGCGGTCGACTTCGGGGTCCTGCAGCTCCACTTCCCACTCGTACAGCTCCACGACCTTTTCCATGGAGGCCCGGAAGCGCTGCACGTCGTTGACCAGCATGCCCAGCATGAGCATGGGCTCGTTCAGGGCCCAGGCGAAGGTGAGGAAGAGGCTCAGTTCGCCCAGGGTGATGTTGCCCAGGACCACCATGACGGCGCCCACGGTCAGGTTGATGACGGTGACCAGAGAGGCCAGAGAGTCGATGATGGGACCGTAGCGCAGCCAGATCATGTGGGCTGCGATGTTGGTTTCCTTGTAGCCGCGGTTTTCCTGCTGGAACTTCTCCATCTCGAAGTCTTCCCGCACAAAAGCCTTGACCACGCGGTTGCCGGCAATGTTTTCCGCCACCACGGCGTTGAGGTTGCTCAGCTGCTTTCTGGACTTCTTGAAAGCAGGGTGGATCTTTTTGCCCATTTTGTTGGCAGCAATGGCGGTGAAGGGCGTCACGCACAGGAGAATGAGGGTATACTGCCAGCTGATGCGCACGAAGACGAAGATGGCGCAGGCCAGCATCAGCACGAATTCCACTGCCTTGGGAATGACAAAGGACATGCTGCGGCTGATGACTTCCACGTCGCCGGTGCACTTGTTGATGATGTCGCCGGCCTTGTTTTCCCGATAGTAACCGGTGGTCAGCGTCATCAGCTTGCGGAACAGGGCGCCCTTCAGGCGGACCGTGGCCGTTTCCGCAGCCTGCTCAGCCAGAATATTGGTGAAATATCGGCAGGCGGAAAAGGCAAGACCCACCAGTACGGACAGGCCCAGCATGGGGAAGAGCCGCTCGAACTGCTGCGGCATGAGGACATTGTCGATGAGATCTGAGAATATGTAGGGTTCCCAGGTCATCAGACCGACGCCGACGATATCCAGCAGGATGGCACAGAGCAATTTATACTTGTGCTTGCCCATCCAGCCGATCGCCCATTTGAATTGACTCAAAACAAACCAGCTCCATCTATTTTTATTTTTTTGTTTTTCACAAATTGGTATACAAAGAGGATGCCGTCCACCGAGAAACCGGCGCAGCCGGCCTTTCCGCCGTGGACGCAGAGGCTCCGGCAGCTGCTGCCGCCGTACTGAGCGGAAAATTCCCTGCGCAGGTCTTCCTGCAGGGCGAAAATCTCATCTGCTCCCAGGCTGCGGGAGCAGACTTCCAGATAGCGCAGACCCGCTTCCAACAGGCCGCAGGTTTCCCGCTCGCCGGCAAGGGACTTCAGCAGCTTCATGGGAATCACGACACCCGTGAGATTGCCCAAAGCCAGCACTGCCGTCTGAGCGCAGCTCAGACCGTCTTCGAAGCTGCGGGTCACATGCCCCTTCACGGAGTGGATGGTGGAAAGCTCGAAGCCGTCCTGCATGGGACTGGGCTCTTCCAGCTCGCTGTAGCGCTCAAAGACATACCGGGCGAAATCCGCCCGCTCCCGGCTGGCCTCCCGCCGCAGGAACTTGGGGTTCAGGTCATTGATGCGCACCCGGTCCAGTCCGTCGGAATCCTTCAGCAGCTCGGCCAGTCTTCTGGCCCGGGCCATGTCCGCCGGGGCGTGGTGCTCCAGCACCTGCTGCATGGCCTTATCGCCCAGAGAGTGGGCTTCCACCCCGGCCATGATGCAGCGCAGCTCTTCGCCCTCCCGGCCGGTGAGGCGGCTGAGGTTCAGGGAAGAGCGGTAACCGTGGGCGTTGTCCAGCCAGTCGCTGTTGCGGCCGGTGTCGTGGTAAGAGCACATCTCCATGAGCAGGGTGGTATCCGCTTCGTTCAGCCCCTCCGCCGCGGCGCACATGGCACCGTGGAGCATGGTGCGCTCGATATGGCCCAGTCCGTGGACGTGACTCATATAAAGAGCTGCCCTGTCCAGCTTGTCAAGGGCAGCTTCCAACTGTCTATGATAACCTGTGGCCCGAAAGGCGTCCATGAGGGGCTGGTAGGGACCCCAGCGGTGTTCCTCAAGGAGGCGCTGCATGGGACTTCTGTAATCGGCCATATGGCAGCTCCTTGCGTTTAATTTTCGCTAAATAAGTTTAGCATGAAATCATATTCTTTGCAACATAAATATTGACAAAACGGCAGGTTATGATATGATTGCCGCGAATCCCATGGAAGCCGTTTTCTGGCGGCCTTTTGACGGAAAGGATGCGAAAAATGAAGAAAATCTACACCATGGACGAAGCAATGGACCTGATTAAGGACGGGGACACCATCTGGGTCAACTCCTTTGCTGCCTGCGCTTCTCCCGTGGATCTGAATAAGGCCATTACCAAACGCTTCCGGGCCACCGGGCACCCCAAAAACCTCACGCTGTACAGCGCCTTCAGCTTCGCCGAGTGGAAGGAAGGCAGCGATGTGGAGGGCTACATCTGCGAGGGCGGCGTGGACTGTGTGGTCATCGGCTTCTTCGGCAGCCTCTACAGCACCGTGAAGGCCATTCAGGAGAATAAGATCGAGGGCTATAACCTTCCCGGCGGCGTCATGAGCCACATGATCCGGGCGGCTGCCTGCGGCCAGAGCACCCTCTTCACCAAAATCGGCCTGAACCTCTTTGTGGACCCCCGGAACGGTCAGTACCGCCTCAACGAGCGCAGCAAGCGTACCCTGGTGCATCTGGCCGAGGAGAAGGGCGAAGAGGGCCTGCTTTACGACATTCCCA
>JAZSQG010000085.1:0-1730 GCA_045537855.1 Oscillospiraceae bacterium | reverse complement strand
TATCATGATGCCGGGGATGGACGGCATTTCCGCGCTGGTGAAGCTCCGGGAGAAGTCCAATGTCCCGGTGATCCTCCTGACCGCCAAAAGTGAGGATGCGGACAAGGTGCTGGGCCTGAATCTGGGCGCCGATGACTATATCACCAAGCCCTTCAATCCGGCGGAGCTGATGGCCCGGGTGCGCAGCCAGCTGCGGCGCTATCTGAAGCTGGGGGGCGGGGAAGCCCGGGAAAGCCTCCTGCGGGTGGGCGGCGTGGAGCTGGACGACGCGGCCAAGCAGGTGACGGTGGACGGGGAGGCGGTGAGCCTCACCCCCAAGGAGTATGAGATCCTCCGCTGCCTCATGCGAAAGCCCGGCACGGTGTTCTCTCCCGGGGAGATTTACCGGGATGTCTGGGGCGAGCCCGCCCCGGCGGGGGACGGGAGCCTGGCCGTGCACATCCGCCACATCCGGGAGAAGATCGAAACCAATCCTGCCGTGCCCCGCTACCTGAAGGTGGTCTGGGGCCAGGGCTATAAAATGGAGGGGAATCGGCTGTGAAGGGACTGAAGGGAAAGCTCTGGGCCAAACTTCTGGCCCTGGGTCTTGCGGTGCTGACGGCGATGCTCTGCTGCTTGTGCCTGCTTTCCACGGTCTATATGGCGGAGGAGCAGCTTTACAGCGACGGCGGCAGCGCGGCCCGGCAGCGCATTCTGGGCGGCAGTCACTTTGACAGGATGTGCCGCCTGCTGGAGGATTACACCCAGGCGCTGTACTGGCAGGAGACCGGGGTGGACGGGCGGCTGGACGATTACCGGGAGCAGCTTCTGCCGGAAGTGAGCAATTTTTACTTTTCCCTCCGGGCGGAGGATGGCAGCCTGCAGCTGGAAAGCCCCACGGCGGAGAAATCCGCCTACCGGAAAAGCCTGAGCTTCACCGTCCTGCGCAATCCCGGCTGGGAGGAGATCAGCGCCGATTTTCAGACGGTGCAGGAGCGCTGGCAGTATATCGAGCAGTGCCAGCGCAGCTACCGGGAGCTGAGCTATGAACTCTGGGACGCGGATACCGACGGGGACGGGGATTTTGAGTGCGGCGTGGACCTGCGGGGTCTGGGCGGCACCCCCGTGACCGTCACCGCCGACTGCGGCGTCCGGGCCGAGCTTACTGCGCCGGATGATTTTTACACCGCCATCCACCGGCTGGAGCTGGCCCTGCGCCTGCGCTATGTCCTGCCGTTTCTGGGGGCTTTCTCGCTGCTGATCCTGCTGGTGCTGACGGTCTTTCTCCTGAGCGGTGCCGGGTACCGGGAAGGGGAGGAGGGCATCTGCCTCACCTGGGCCGAGCGCATCCCGGCGGAGCTTGTGCTGCTGGCGACGGGGGCTGCGGCCCTGCCGGTGCTGCAGCTGGTTGGCGATACCTACGGGCAGGAGCGCCTGGCCGCCTTTGTGCTGGGTGCCGGGGTGCTGTGCCTGTTGGGTCTCCTCTGTGCCGTGAATCTGGCGGCCCGGATGAAGGCGGGCTCCTTCTGGGAGCATACGCTCCTGTGGCTGCTTGGCAGGGGCCTCACGGCCCTCTGGGAATTTATCCTCCGGGAACTGCCCTTTCACTGGCAGCTTGCTCTGGGCTGGCTGGCCCTCTGCGCCCTGGAGCTGATACTCATGCTGCTGCTGAGCATGCGCATGAGAGTATTTTTCCTCTGGGGCGCGGAAAAGCTGCTCCTTACGCCCCTCCTGTTCCTTGCGGCGGAAAA
>JAZSQG010000166.1:0-2997 GCA_045537855.1 Oscillospiraceae bacterium | reverse complement strand
AGCATGACCCGGTCGCCCTTTTTGACGCCCAGGCTCTTCAGCAGCCAGGCGGTCTGGCTGCTGAGCCTGCTGATCTCCGTAAAGGTGAAGGTGCGCTCGGCCCCGCTGTCATCGCACCAGACAAGGGCGCGTTTTTCCGGCTCCTGGCGGGCCCATTCGTCCACCACATCGAAGCCGAAGTTGAAATCGTCCGGTTCCCGGACGGTGTAATTGTGCTTCAGGTCCTCGTAGGAGTCAAACTCCAGACGGGGAAGGTATTTGTCTAAAACCATGGATTTTCACCGGCCTGTTCTGCGGCTTACTCCGCGATAATGGTGACGAACTTTGCGGTCTTATCGCCGCCGCAGCGCTGTCCGTGAGGGTGGGTGGGGTTGAAGTACACACTGTCGCCGGGCTCCAGAACCAGCTCCCGGTCATCAAAGGTGACGATGACGGTGCCTTCCACGCAATAGTTGAATTCCTGGCCCACATGGCTCACCAGCGCTGCAGGTTCATCGGAGGGTTCCAGCGTCACCAGCAGGGGCTGCATGATCTTGTGGGTGTAGCGGAAGGCCAGGTCCTGATAGTTGTAGCCCTCGTAGCGCTTTACGCTCTTACCCTGACCGCTTTTTACCATGTGGTAGGTGTCGAGCTTCGCGGCGTTTCCGGTGAGCAGCTCGGTGAATTCCACATTGAATTTGTTGGCAATCTGGAAAATGGTGCTGATGGGAATATCGTTGCCGCTTTCCTCGTAGCTCCGATACACGTCACGGTCGATGCCCAGTTCGTCTGCAAGGGCATCCTGGGTATAGCCGCAGTCCTCCCGCAGGCAGGCGATCCGCATGGCGATCTCCTTGGCGTTTTCCATGTCAGTTCTCCTGATACTCCATGCCGATGCGGACGGCCTTCTGGTTCAGCTCCAGAAGCTCGGGACGCTTGGCAGAGACGCACTTCTTCAGGGCTTCGGTCACGGTGGCCTCATCGGTAAAGCCGGTGACGGCCATGAGCTTGCCCAGCAGGATCATGTTGGCAAGACCCGGGATGTCATTGTCCTGGGCCAGTTTGGTGGCGGGGACATAGTGAACATCGATGTCGGTGCGCTCGCTCCTGCGGTCCACCATGCTGCTGTCCACCAGCACCGTGGCGCCGGGGGCGGCGGTGTTGATGAACTTCTCAAAGGAAGGCAGGTTCATGACGATCAGCGCGCTGGGGCTGAGGATCAGGGGAGAGCCGATGGGATCATCGGAGAGGGTGACGGAGCAGTTGCAGGTGCCGCCGCGCATTTCCGGGCCGTAGGAAGGCAGCCAGGAGATCTCCCGACCTTCCAGAAGACCGGCGTAGGCGGTGACCTTACCGGCAAAGAGCAGACCCTGGCCGCCAAAACCGGCCAGCAGCAAAGTCAGATCAGGCTTCATTTCGCGTCGCCTCCTTCTTCTGCATAGCGATCCTTATAGACGCCCAGCGGATAATAGGGGATCATGTTGTCCCGCAGCCACTGCAGGGCTTCGGTGGGCTCCAGACCCCAGTTGGTGGGGCAGGCGGAGATGATCTCCACGATGCTGTAGCCCTTGCCTTCCACCTGGTTGGTGAAAGCCTTCTTGATGGCTTTCTTGGCTTCCCGCACGTGTGCCACGGTATCCACCGCCACGCGCTGGGCAAAGGTCACGCCGTCCAGCGTGGCAAGCAGCTCGCAGACCCGCACCGGGTTGCCGGCATACTGGGGAACGCGGCCGTAGGGGGTGGTCTGGGTGACCTGGCCGGGGAGGCTGGTGGGAGCCATCTGGCCGCCGGTCATGCCGTAAATGGCGTTGTTGACAAAGATAATGGTGACATTTTCGCCTCTGGTGGCGGTGTGAACGGTTTCGCACATGCCGATGGCGGCAAGGTCGCCGTCGCCCTGATAGGTGAAGACGATGTTGTTGGGATCGGCGCGCTTTACGCCGGTGGCAACCGCGGGCGCGCGGCCGTGCGCGGCCTGCACCATGTCGCAGTTGAAATAATTGTACGCAAATACGGAGCATCCTACGGGTACGACACCGATGGTGCGGCCTTCAATTCCGAGTTCGTCGATTGCTTCGGCAACGAGACGGTGAATGATGCCGTGGGTACAGCCGGGACAATAGTGAAGTTTTACATCTGCAAGCGCTTTCGGCTTTTCAAATACGATCATTATTCACACTCTCCTTTCGCGTTTGCTTCTTCGATGCTTAAAAGCACCTGATCGGGCGTGGGAATCATGCCGCCGGTTCTGGAGCACAGATATACGGGACGGGAGCAGCGGATGGCAAGCTCGACATCCTCGATCATCTGGCCCATGTTAAGCTCGACCGAAATAAACGCCTTTGCGGTCTTGGCCTTTTCAAAAAGAACCTTCTTCGGGAAGGGCCAAAGGGTGATCGGACGGATCATACCGGCCTTGATGCCCTTTTCGCGGGCAGCTACGATGGCGTTTCTGGCAACGCGGGCGGCAACGCCGAAGGCGACGACAACGATGTCCGCGTCATCCGCCATGAACTCTTCGTACATCGCTTCGTTTTCTTCGATTTCCTTGTACATGGCATATCTTCTGATATTCCACTGCTCGAGTTCTTCCGGAAGCAGCGACAGGGAGTTTACGATATTGTGGGTTCTTTCGCCCTTGGTGCCGGTGACTGCCCAGGGCTTATCGTATGCTTTCACTTCACCCATATCCAAGGAAACGGGCTCCATCATCTGACCCATGGTGCCGTCTGCAAGGATCATGGTGGTCATACGGTATTTGTCGGCAAGGTCAAAGCCCTTGAACACGAGGCTTGCCATTTCCTGAACGGACGCGGGCGCGAGCACCAGCATTCTGAAGTCGCCGTGGCCAGCGCCGCGGGTGGCCTGGAAATAGTCGGACTGGCTGGGCTGAATGCCGCCAAGGCCGGGGCCGCCCCTCTGGACGTTTACGATGAGCGCAGGAAGATCGCAGCCCGCCAGATAAAGTCGGAGGCCAAGCGGTCTTAGGAAGACAAATCCCCACTACAACTCCCTGGG
>JAZSQG010000006.1:0-1789 GCA_045537855.1 Oscillospiraceae bacterium | reverse complement strand
CCGATGGTCACACCGGGGCAAATCATGACCCCCGCACCGATCCACACATTCTCCTCTATGGTAACAGGCTTCAGGCGCATGTACCCCTGTCTCCGTTTAACGGGATTCACCGCATGATTCGCCGTGATAATGGCGCAGTCGGGACCGATGAGCACATCATTGCCAATGCGGATCGCACCGCCATCCACCAGCTTGCAGCCATAATTAATGAACACATTCTGTCCCAAATGGATAAAGCAGCCGTAATCGCAGAGGAAGGGCGGCTTCACGGTGCAGCCGTCTCCCATATCCGGGATCAGCTCCCGCAGCAGCATGTGCCTTTTCTCCCCTTCCTCCGGCGGCATCTGATTGAAGCGATAGCACAGGGACTCCGCCCGCTCCCGCAGCTTCCGGAGCTCCGGATCGCCCTTGATGAATTCCAGTCCAGCCAGCGCCTTTTCTCCCTCAGTCATGGTATCTCCTTTCCATACGAAAGAAACCGCAAAACGGATGTCTTGCGGTTTCCGGGTATCTTACTTCTTAAAAATGATGAGCTTGCAGAACACATAGTTCAAGGCGACCACCACGAAGGCCAGCGCGAGCTTCACAATGGTGATCCAGTCCAGCGCCACGCCTGCAACGGTGATGGCGATGATGCCGCCCAACTTCAACACCTTCTCCGCCAGGAACAGTCCCGCCTCCTCGATGCCGAAGGAGCCGATGCGGGCTGCCAGGAAGGAGGGAATCTCCCGCTTCAGGGTCGCGGCGCTCCAGCTCTTGCTCTCAAAGACGAAGAGCTTGTTCACCACGAAGGCGAAGATGACGGCGGCCACGAAGGCGACGGCATTGGCGCTCAGGCTGTGCTGCTGGCTCCACATTACATTATATAATAGATGGAATACAATGTAATTGACCGCAGTGGTTGCCACGCCGAAGATGATGTATAGAATCGTCTCCCGGTTCAGGAGCTTTTTGAGCTTGTCCATGGTATTACCTCCAATTTCCTCTATTTTAGTTCCGGCGAGGCTGTCTGTCAAGGGAATAAAAAAGTTGTTGACAGATGCACATTTGTATGCTAGGATACACGCAAATTGAATCGCTTGATAGAGGCGCGGTGCTCATCAGTACTCCATCCCCCAGGCCAGGCAGCCGGGAGAGAGGAAAGGGCGCACCGCCGAAGCCGAGGGTTTGCCTGTAAGCCCGGAGCTGGTTCGTCGGAGAACATCCGCCGGACTGTCACATTCTTTGTGGAGCGCTATCAGGGAATCTGGGGACATACGTTTCCGTTTTTCCGGGACCGCTTTGGCAAAGCGGTTCTTTTTTAATTTACCCGGGCAGGACGGGGCAAAATCCTGCAACGAAAGGAAAAGAAAATGAAGAAGATCCTCGCTCTGGCGCTGGCCCTGACCATGGCCCTCGCCCTTGTCGCCTGCGGCGGCAACGCACCCGAGACCACCGTTCCCGTCGCCTCCGGCATCCCCGGCGTGGAGGACGGCGTTCTGACCGTGGGCATGGAGTGCGCCTACGCCCCCTACAACTGGACCCAGATGGATGACAGCAACGGCGCCGTTCCCATCGCCAACAACCCCGGCTCCTACGCCGGCGGCTATGACATCATGATCGCCAAGAAGATCTGTGAGACCTACGGCTGGAAGCTGGAGGTCATGGCTCTGGAGTGGGGCGGCCTGTCCCCCGCTCTGGCTGCGGGCACCATCGATGTGGCCATCGCCGGTCAGTCCATGCCCGCCGAGCGCATGGCTGAGGTCGATATGGCCGGTCCCTACTACTACGCCACCATCGTCTGCGTCAC
>JAZSQG010000031.1:0-4777 GCA_045537855.1 Oscillospiraceae bacterium | reverse complement strand
GGAAGGTATTTTCTCAGTGCCGCCCCCCTGAATCTGGGGGCTGCGGAAGGCGCGCCCTGCCGCGCCCTGCTCATTGCCTGTGAAAACTGAAATGTGAACAACACGCGCCTGCCCTGCAATGCTGCGGGGCGGGCGCGTGCTGTGTTTTTGCCGTGTTTGTTCTACCGATTGAGCTGCCATACCCCGTAATTGAGATACGCGGCGAAACTGACCCAAAGGAGGTAGGGAATCTGCAGCCATGCGGCCGGCTTATCAAGCCTGCGGAAGGAGAGAATCATCAGAAGGATCAGGAGCCACAGTGCAAGCAGCCAGATCAGGGCAAAGCCGAAATTCTGAAGGTTAAAGAAAATGATGCTCCAGAAGAAATTGAAAACGAGCTGGATCAGAAAGATCAGGAGGCTGCGCGTGCGGGCTTTGGAAGCCCGGGTCAGGTAAATTCGGGCTGCGCCGATCCCCATAAGCGCGAACAGAATGCCCCAGACAATGGGAAACACGATGCCGGGCGGAGAGAGCGGCGGCTGTCTGACGGTTGCCTGATAGAGCTTGCTGCCTTCCCGTGTCAGCCAGCCGGAAAGGGCGCCCACCGCTTCGGAAAACAGGATCCAGAATGCATAGGTTTTCCGGTTTGCTTTTTTCAAATGCTATCACCCGGTGACAGGATATGCAGCAGGGATGCCCCTTTATGCACCGAAGCTATGTCCTTTTTTCAGAGGGGGAAGACCGGGTCGTAGCGCCCGTCAATGAGATGATAGGGAAGAGACAGCTTCCGGCATAGTTCGAGGCTGCGGCGGTTATCCGCCACAAGCAGCTCCATGCTGCAGTCGGAATCATCCAGCCGCTGCTCAATGACACTTGCGTGCTTCAGGATGACATCGAAATTCCGGCGGATATAGTCTTCGCTCATGATGAGGCAGAGATAGCGGATCTCTTTTCGATACGTTTCGTCAAAGTCCTTTGCCCAATCAAAGGGGATGTAGCAGCCTTCCACAATGAGATTTTGCCGGTTTTCAATGGCGGTCTTGATCATTTCCCGGACGATGGGCCACAGATAGTCTGTTAGCAGATCATCGTCTTCGGGGGTGAGGGCTGTTTGCCCGCTGCGGATCAGCCCCATTTTCAGATGGTCGATGGAAAGATAGGGATAGTGGTGCTGTTCCAGCAGTGTTTGTGCCAGGCGGGTCTTGCCGGTGTGAGAAGCGCCGGCGATGAGCAGAATCATAACGCACCTCCGTGTAGTGGGATATGCGTGTATTATAGCAGAAATGCGGTGAAATTGCAGTATGTAAAAGGCGTAGGCGGCGCAGCTTTGGCGAAGCTGCCTATATCTTCCTTGCCTGCGCTGTGCTATGATAAGCTGCGTCGGGCGGCTTTTCGCTGCGCGGGATACCGGGGAGGAAATGCGGATGATTCGGGAAATGAGGGCGGCGGACTGGAACAGTGTCCGGGAGATTTATGCCGACTATCTGGAAAAGGGTACGGCTTCGTTTCTGACGGAGTGCCCCAGCTATGAAGAGTGGGACAGCGGCCATCACCGGGACTGCAGATTTGTCTATGAACAGGATGGGGAAGTGCTGGGCTTTATTGCCCTGCTGCCGGTGTCGCCCCGTCCCCACTACAGCGGCGTTGCGGAAGTGAGCATCTACATCCGGGAGGACAGCCATCACCGGGGCATCGGCACGGCGCTCCTGCTGCATATGAAAGAGGCGGCCCGCCGCTGCGGCTACTGGACGCTGTATTCCTCCATCTTTTCCGATAATACCGCGTCGGTTGCTTTGCATGAAAAATGCGGCTTCCGCAAGATCGGCTATCGGGAAAAACTGGCCAAAAACAAGTTTGGCCGCTGGCAGGATACCACGATGATGGAGTGGCGAAACGACCTGGAGTGACGCGGCATCAGCTGCATGGGGGATACTTACATGAAAACGCTGTATGTTTCCGATCTGGACGGTACTTTGCTGACAGGGGAGCAGATCCTTTCGCCGCGTACACTGGAAATTCTCAACGGGCTTATAGACAAAGGGATGCACTTTGCCTACGCCACGGCACGCTCGCTCATCACAGCAAAGCAGGCCACGGCGGGTCTTTCGGTGAAAACACCGCGTGTGGTCTACAACGGCGCCTTTGTCATGGACGGCGACAGCGGAGAAGTGCTGCTGCAGAATTATTTCCCGGATCATGCCGGGGAAATCCTGGAGCGGCTGATTGCCGAGGGGATTTATCCCATGGTCTATTCCATGCGGGACGGGCGGGAAACCATGGCCTTTCTGCCGGACCGTGCTACCAGAGGCCTGCAAACATTTCTGGAGACCCGCCGGGGCGACCCGCGCTGGACGGAAGTGGACGAACCGCATCAGCTGCTGGAGGGGGATGTCTTTTACATCCTCTGCGTGGATGAGGCGGAGCGGCTCCTGCCCCTGCATGAAGCGTACCGGGACAGCTGCCACTGTGTATACGAAAAGGAACTTTATTCCGGGGAACAGTGGCTTGAAATTTTGCCCAAAGAAGCCACCAAAGCCAACGCGGTCCGCCGTCTGAAAAGCCTGCTGGGCTGCGAAAAGCTGGTGGTGTTCGGGGATGGGAAAAACGATCTGGATCTGTTCAGGAGCGCGGATGAATGCTACGCCGTGCGCAACGCGGTGGAAGAACTGAAGGCTATCGCAACGGGGATCATCGGGAGCAATGAGGAAGACAGCGTTGCGCGCTGGCTGGAAGCAAATGCGGAATATTGAAGTCCTGTGCGGCGGAGCTGTGGTGACAGCCTCCGCCGCATTTCAACGCAGAGTGGAGTTGCAGACAGCGGCTTCGACAACGCCGTTATTGAAGACCGCCGCAGCCATGGTATAATGAAGCAAGCAGCAGGGGAGGCGATGGTATGAGGGAAACACTGGGCAATATGATCCTCCAAAGGAGAAAAGCCCTGGGACTGACGCAGAAGGAACTGGCCGAGCGGCTGCATCTCAGCTTTCAGGCCGTGTCGAAATGGGAGTCTGGAGTATCGGCACCTGATATCTCCCTTCTGCCGGAACTGGCGCGGCAGCTGCGCACCTCGGTGGATGCGCTTCTGGGCTTTGTCCCGGAAACGGTGACGGCATACGAAGAAAAATATGAAGCGGCGGAGTACTACTGGGGTCTGGAACCCAATCGCCTGTGCTATGAACTGATGCGGCGGCTGCCGCCGGTAAAGCCTCTCCGGGTCCTGGACCTGGGCTGCGGCGAAGGGAAGGACGCGGTGTTTTTCGCCCGCAACGGCTATCAGGTAACGGCGCTGGATGCTTCTGCCCGGGGTCTGGAAAAGGCAAAGCTTCTGGCACAGCGTCACCGTGTATCGCTGCGGCTGGTGCAGGGGGATATTTGCGATCTGCACCTGCAGGAAGAGTATGATATCGTCTTTTCCAGCGGCGTGCTGCACTACCTCCCACCGGAAAGGCGCGTGCAGGTCATGGAACTGCTCAAAGCCCGCACAAGGCCCGGCGGGCTGCACGGGCTGAATGTCTTTGTGCATAAGCCATTTCTGAACCCGGCACCGGATCTGGAGGAAGCGGAGCGGCGGGTACAGCCCTGGTATTCCGGGGAGCTGAATCGACTTTATGCCGACTGGCTCCTGCATAAAACGGAAGAAGTGATCTTTGACTGCCTGAGCGGCGGCATGCCTCACAAACACTGCATGGATGTGCTGATCGCGGAAAAGCCCGGCTGAAC
Source organism: Oscillospiraceae bacterium (assembly GCA_045537855.1). Classification (GTDB taxonomy): domain Bacteria; phylum Bacillota; class Clostridia; order Oscillospirales; family Oscillospiraceae; genus UBA1774. The sequence continues at coordinate 1,078 of JAZSQG010000031.1, read as the reverse complement.
ATGAAATACGCAGAATGTAAAAAAAGAGGGCAGATGCCGGCGGCATCCGTCCTCTCTTGCGATCTGCATAGTTCCGGGCTGGGGAAAGCGCTTAATTTCCAAGCTGCCAGAAGGCCACGGCGCTGGCGGCGGCTACATTCAGGGAATCCACCCCGTGGGACATGGGGATTATCACTGTATAGTCGCAGGCGGCAATGGTGCTCTCCGCAAGGCCGTCTCCCTCCGTCCCCAGAATAATGGCCAGCTTTTCCTCCACTGCCAGACGGGGATCACGGATGCTGATGGCCTTGTCGCTGAGTGCCATGGCTGCGGTTTTGAAGCCCAGCTTCCGCAGGGTCTCCATGCCCGGCTCCGGCCACAGGGAACTGTCATCCCCCAGATAGGCCCAGGGGATCTGGAACACCGTGCCCATGCTGACCCGGGCGGAGCGGCGGTAAAGCGGATTGCTGCAGGAAGGGGTGAGCAGCACCGCGTCCATATTCAATGCTGCGGCGGAGCGAAAAATGGCCCCCACATTGGTGGGATTCATGACATTTTCCAGCACGGCGATGCGCCTTGCGCCCCGGCAGACATCCTCCGGCGTCAGCAGGGGAGGCCGGCGCATGGCGCAGAGCATGCCCCGGGTGAGCTTGAAGCCGGTGAGCCGGGTGAGAATGTCGAATTCCGCCGTATAGACGGGGATATCCCCGCAGCGGGCAATGACCTCTCTGGCGGCGCCTTCGATGTGCTTGCGCTCGCAGAGGAAGGACACCGGCACACAGCCGCTGTCCAGCGCCCGGCCGATGACCAGGGGGCTCTCTGCGATAAAAAGTCCTTCCCGGAGATTGTGGCGGTTTAAAAGCTGCGCCTCGGTAAGCCGGGCATAGACATCCAGCTCCGGGGCGGTGAAGTCGGTGATTTCAATAACCTTGGGCATATGGGCCTCCGAATGTTCTTTGATGGCAGTATATTGCTTTCTGCCGGGCGTGTCAATGTTCGAGGCCCCGGTATGCCGGGGGAGGGCGCATAGCCTGCAGAACTCTGCGGAAAAACTTGACAAACTGATTCTGATGTGATATCAAATAGATATCACAGGAAC
>JAZSQG010000094.1:0-3648 GCA_045537855.1 Oscillospiraceae bacterium | reverse complement strand
AGATCGCGGAGCGCAGCCACGCGCTGAAGCAGGAAAAAGAAGAGGAAGCATAAACGATGCGGAGGAAAGGGAGGTTGATGGGCCATGATCCGAAGGCGGAATTCCTGCCTTGCCCTGCTGCTGCTTTTGGCCCTGCTGCTGGTGCTGGGGGCGGTGCTGCTGCAGCAGCATCGGGCGGCGGTGCAGGCGGCGCAGGCGGAAGAAGCGCGCCTTGCCCGGGCGGCAGCCCTGCGGGAAACTTATCGCTATGTTCCCCTTGGCCCTCTGACGGATGTGGCGTGGATGAGCACAGCCTATCCCCAGGGGGATTGGCTGCGCTATACCCAGACCGCGGTCCTGGCGGATATCAGCGGCGAGTGGGAGGATTACCGCTCGTCCCGGGGCAGGATCTACTACCGCATCCCCATCCAGATCGTGGAGGTATTGTACCGGGAAGAGGGGATGGAGCTTTCGGAAGGCCCTGCCTGGGCCAGCTTTTCCTTGCAGCTTACCTCCGAAGTGGTAAAGGAGCGGATACAAAAGGGAGACCGGCTGATCCTGATGGGCGGGAAGTCCAGCCTGGGAGACTACTACAAGGACCTGCCGCTGCTGTCCATTGACAGCATGCGCAGCTATTATCTGTGCGAAGATGGGAGCGTGATGTCCATGTATTACGACCCCGTGGTGGATGCCCTCTCCGGGATGCAGTATGAAGATTTCGTGCCCCGGATCCTGGAGATCGCGGAGCACAGCCACGCGCTGATGCAGGAGCAGGAACAGGAATGAACAGAACCAAGGCCCAGGGCGGGATATCCCGCCCCGGGCCTCCTGTTTCCGTTGGGGTGGTTTCCTTACACCATCAGCTCGCTGATGAGCTCGGCATAGGCTGCCGGGTCGGGGATCTCCGCGCCGGCGTAAAGCAGGGCCTGGAAGTAGAGCAGGCGGGCATAGCGGCCTGCCTTGTCCGGGTCTTCGCCGTAGGAGCGGGCCAGCACCTCGTAGGCCCGGTGGGAGGGATTCAGCTCCAGCACCCGCTCGGCCTTGATCTTGTCCCCCGCGCCGGGGAGGGAGGCGAAGTAGCGCTCCATCTCCAGGGTAATTTCCCCCTGCACGCCCAGACATACCGGGGCGCTGCGGAGCTTGCCGGAGAGGCGCACGGCGGCCACCGCGCCGCCCAGCTGCTCCCGGACGAAGTCCAGCAGGGCCTGCCCGGCCTTCTCCTGGGCTTCCAGCGCTTCCTGATCCTCCGCCGCCTCCAGACCCAGATCGTCGGAGATGACGTTTTTCAGCTCCTTTTCCCCGTAGCTGCCCAGCATGTTCATGACAAACTCGTCCACCTCGTCGGTGAGGTAGAGGATGCTCCAGCCCTTTTCCCGCACCGGCTCTGCCTGAGGCAGCTTTTCCAGCCGGGCGGCACTGTCGCCGCAGGCATAGTAGATATACTTCTGCTCCTCGGGCATGGCCTCCACATAGGCCTTCAGGCTGATGGGTTTTTCCGCCGCAGAATCGTAGAACAGCAGCAGATCCTGCAGCAGCTCCCGCTTTGCGCCGTAATCGTTGAGGATGCCGTACTTCAGCTGCAGGCCGAAGCTGCGGTAGAAGGCGGCGTACTGCTCGCCGTCCTGCTCCATGAGCTTGCTCAGCTCGCTCTTCACCTTCTTCTCCAGATTCTGGGCGATGACCTTCAGCTGCCGGTCATGCTGCAGCAGCTCCCGGGAGATATTCAGGCTCAGATCCGGGGAATCCACCACGCCCCGGACAAAGCGGAAGCACTCGGGCAGCAGGTCGGCGCAGTTGTCCATGATGAGGACGCCGCTGGCATAGAGCTGCAGACCCGCTTCGTAATCCCGGGAATAGTAGTTATAGGGGGCCTGAGCGGGGATGAAGAGCAGGGCCTTGTAGCTCACCGCACCCTCGGCGGAGACCCGGATGACCTTCACCGGCTCGGCGGTATCGTAAAACTTCTCCTGATAGAACTTGATGCAGTCTTCATCGGAAGCTTCGCTGCGGCTGCGCTGCCAGATGGGGACCATGCTGTTGACGGTCTCCTCCCCCATTTTGATGGGGTAGCGGACATAGTCGGAGTATTTTTTGATGAGGCTCTTGAGCCGCCACTCCCCAAGAAATTCGGAATAATGCTCATCCTCCGTGTCCGCCTTGAGGCTGAGGACGATCCGGGTGCCGTGGCCCTCCTTCTCGCAGGGCTTCACGGTGTAGCCGTCTGCCCCGTCGCTCTCCCAGCGGAAGGCTTCCCCGCTGCCGAACTTCTTCGAGAAGACCTGCACCTTATCGGCCACCATGAAGGCCGAATAGAAGCCCACGCCGAACTGGCCGATGATGTCGATCTGGGCATCTTCGGCGTCTTCGGGGGCCTCGGCCATCTCCGCCTTGAACTGCCGGGAGCCGCTGCGGGCGATGACGCCCAGATTGGAATCCAGCTCTTCTTCGCTCATGCCGATGCCGTTATCCTCAATGGTGAGGGTGCGCGCCCCTTCGTCCGCCGTGATGCGGATGAAAAAGTCGCTCCGGTCCAGACCGGCGCTGCCCTCCGTCAGGGAGCGGTAGCAGAGCTTGTCGATGGCGTCGCTGGCGTTGGAGATCAGTTCCCGGAGGAAGATCTCCTTATGGGTGTAAATGGAATTGATCATCAGGTCCAGCAGCCGCCTGGACTCTGCCTTGAACTGTCGTTTCGCCATGGGATGTTTTCCTCCAAAAAGTATTCGTAATAAACAATTATAACACCAAAGCCCTGTTTTTCAAGCTTCCAAATGTAAATTATGTGTGGTATCATGGGGTATCCCCTCTGAAAGGACGGTGCGACAATGCGCATCATGGCCCTCGACTACGGCGACGCCCGGACCGGCGTGGCCTTTTCCGATCTCACCGGCAGCATCCCCGGGGAAACGGCGGTGCTGCCCTCCTGGAACCACGAAAAGCTGCTGGCGGAGATCCTCCGCCTGGCCCGGGAGAAGGACGCCGCCACGGTGGTGCTGGGTCTGCCCAGAAATATGGACGGCACGGAAGGTCCCCGGGCGGAGAAAAGCCGGGCTCTGGGTGCGGAGCTGGAAGCCGCGGGGCTCAGCGTGGTATTTCAGGATGAGCGGCGCACCACCGTGGAAGCCCACGGCATCCTCACCGAGGCGGGAAAGCACGGAAAAAAGCGCAGGGAGCGCGTGGACGCCGTGGCCGCCACCCTGATATTGGAAACCTACCTGAACGGCAGGAGATGACGGGCAGTCCGGCCCCTCTGCAGAGGGGCCGGACTGCAGCGCGATACCGTGCCGCCCGGCCCATGGCCGGGCGGGGCTTTTTTGTCCGTTTTGCCTCCTCCGCGCCCGGCGCTGCACGCCTGCGCTTTGCCCGCCCTTCCCTGCCCGCCTGCCCGCTGTGCCGCGCACCGGCTGCCTCTTCCCGGCCCGACCGGGCGGATATCCCCCGGCAGTCCACCGCTTTTCCCGGGCATTTACACCCCATTTCCACAAAGTTTTCCACAATGCCCGGCGGCGCGGCCCCGGCCCCGGCGAAAAAGATGTTGACATGACAACGAAATTCTGCTACAGTGCGGATGTTGACAATGCAACATCTTGGGCGTCGGAAAGAAGGACGCCGGATTTCCCGGGAAGGGCGCTGGGGCCCGCCCGGTCAGGGAAGGAACAAGGAAAACATGGC
>JAZSQG010000330.1:0-13186 GCA_045537855.1 Oscillospiraceae bacterium | reverse complement strand
CGGTATAAACGGCGAAAGCCTTTATATGGATAACCTGTGTATACATTTTTAAGGAGGAATATCTAAATGGGTATCTTCAAGTACACGCAGCTGAACCCCGTTATCTTCGGTAACGGCGCCATCGGCGTTGTGGGTGATGAGCTTGCAAAGCTCGGCTGCAAAAAGCTCCTGTTCGTCTGCGGTCCCAACGTGACCAAGGCCGGCAACACCGTGAAGGCTGAAGAGAGCCTGAAGGCCAACGGCATCGACTTCGTTTACTGGAACGAAGTGAAGCCCGATGCTCCCTCTTCTCTGGTCAACAAGGCTGCCGAATTCGGCATTGCCCAGGGCTGCGACGCCGTGCTCGGCATCGGCGGCGGCTCCTGCATGGACCTGGCCAAGGCCGTGGCCCTGCTGGTGGACCTGAAGGAGACGAAGATCGAGAAGTATCTGCCGCCTCCCCCTCCCACCATGCAGCCCAAGAATGTGCCCATCCTGCTGGCTCCCACCACCTCCGGCTCCGGCTCCGAGGGCACCATGGTCTCCGTCATCACCGATGAGACCACCGGCCAGAAGCAGGCCATCTTCATCCATGCCACCATCGGCATCATCGACCCCGAACTGACCCTGACCTGCCCCCCCTCCGTCACCGCGCAGGCCGGCTTCGACGTCATGGCTCACTGCATCGAGTCCATCACTGCCCGTGACCGCAACCCCCACTCCGAGCTGCTGACCCTCAGCGCTCTGCGCCGCGTCCGCGACAACCTGGTGGAGTGCTACAAGAACGGCTCCAACCTGGAAGCCCGCAGCGAGATGGCTCTGGCCTCCAACTGGGCCGGTCTGGCTTTCGTGGATACCGACATTCAGCTCGGCCACGCCACCTGCGACTCCATCTCCGCCACCTGCCACACTCCCCACGGCATCGAGTGCGCCTGGGTCACCCCCGAGCTGCTGAAGCTCATGGCTGACTACGTGCCCGTGGAGATCAAGAAGATCGCCGATGCCATGCGCGTGGAGCTGGACGGCACCGAGAGCAATCTGGACGTTGCCCTCAAGATCGGCGATGTCATCCATCAGATGATGCGCGAGTGCGAAGTCAAGTCCCTGAAGGACTACGGCAAGACCCGCGAGCAGGTCGTCTCCGGCGCCCAGCTGGTGGTGGATGCCGGCCATCTGTGGCCCAAGTGCCCCGTTTACGTGGACAAGGCCATCACCGTGGCCGACGCCGAGAAGTTCCTGGGCGACATCTACGACAACTATCAGTAAGTTACTCTGATTCTGCCTTTTGTCGGGGGCGGCGCATGTCGCCGCCCCCGCTGATTCTATTGTTTGCCCCCATGGCGGAGCCTTTGCCCGGCCCGGTTTCGGTCCGGGGGCTTTGCTGTGTTTCGGCGAAACTGGAGGGACAATATGAAGGTTCTGCTGGTAAACGGCAGCCCCAGGCAGCACGGCTGCACCTACACCGCCCTTTCCGAAGTGGCCGGACAGCTGGAACAGTGCGGCGTGGAGGCCGAGATTTTCTGGCTGGGCAATCAGGCCATCAACGGCTGCACCGGCTGCCGTGCCTGCTTCCGCAGCGGGGAAGGCCGCTGCGCTCTGCCCGGTGAGGATGCCAAAACGGTCAACGCCCTGATCGAAAAGATGGAAGCGGCCGACGGCATCATCGTGGGCGGCCCCGTGCATTTTGCCGGACCCGCCGGCAATCTCCACAGCGCCCTGGACCGGGTGTTCTACGCCTCCAAAAAGCTGGCAGGAAAGCCCGGCGCCGCGGTGGTCAGCTGCCGGCGCAGCGGCGGCACCGCCTCCTTTGATGTGCTCAACAAGTATTTCACCATTGCCGGTATGCCCATCGTCAGCAGCCAGTACTGGAATGTGGTCCACGGCAACACCCCCGACGAAGTCCGGCAGGACGGCGAAGGGATGCAGACCATGCGTACCCTGGGCCGGAACATGGCCTGGATGCTGCGCTGCATCGAAGCCGGCCGTGCCGCCGGTATCCACTATCCCGAGCGGGAGCCCCGCATCGGCACGAACTTTATCCGCTGAGAACAACACCGATCACTGCACAGAAAGAAGGACTCGTAATGACGGAATTTGAACGGAAATATTACTGGGATCGCCGCGGTTCCGGCTGCTCCAAGTGGGACGGCATGGCCCACGGCTTCGGCAGCGATGACCTCATCGCCATGTGGGTGGCCGACATGGACTTCCGCTGCCCCGACAGCGTGGAGGAAGCCATGAAGGAAATGGTGGCCAAGAATACTTACGGCTACTGCTTCCCCTCTCCCTCTTACTACCAGACCATCGTGGACTGGGAGCGGGAAGTTCACGGCTACAGCGCCGAACCCAACTGGATCCTCTACACCCCCGGCGTGGTCACCCGCATCTACCGCTTTATCGGCGCCCTGACCCAGCCCGGCGACAGCTGCATCATCCTCAGCCCCTGCTACTACCCCTTCATGAGTGCCGTGGAGGATACGGGCCGGAAGCTGGTCTGCAGCATGCTGAAGAATGATAACGGCTACTACACCCCCGATTACGAGGACTTTGAGGCTACCATCATCCGGGAGCAGGTCAAGCTCTTCATCTTCTGCTCTCCCCACAATCCCGTGGGCCGCGTGTGGAAGAAGGAGGAGATCGCCCGCCTCATGGAGATCTGCGAGAAGCACGGCGTCTACGTGGTCAGCGACGAGATCCACCACGACCTGGAGATCACCGAAAAGCATGTCCCCACCCTGGCCGCCTATCCCTGCGAGAAGTTCGCCGTGATGATCTCAGCCGCCTCCAAGACCTTCAACCTGGCCGGTCTCAGCCACTCTTTCGCCATCGTGCCCGATGACGAGCTGCGCAAGCGCTACCAGACCTTCGTGAAGCCCTTCACCGGCTTCCATGCCAACATGACCGGCTACGTGGCCATCGAGGCTGCCTACCGGGGCGGCAGGGAATGGCTGGCGGGCTGCATCGAGACCATTGCCCAGAACGCCAAACTGGTGGAGGACGCCTTCCGGGCCGAGCTCCCCGGCGTGGTGGTCTCTCCTCTGGAGGGCACCTATCTGCAGTGGGTGGACCTGTCCGCCTATCTCACCCCCGACCGTCTGAAGGAAGTGGTGCAGGATCAGTGCCGCCTGGCGGTGGACTGGGGCCATCAGTTCTTCCCCTCCGAAAGCCGCAGCGAAGGCGATCGCCTCGCCGTGGAAGCCGGAAAGAAGGACGCCCATATCCGTCTGAATCTGGGCACCAGCCGCAGCTATGTGGAGCAGGCGGTCAGCAGACTCATCGACGCGCTGAAATAAGTTCGGCAGAAAATCGGAAACAGAGGGGCGGAAGGCTTTGCGTTCCGCCCCTTTCGGAAAAGGGAGAGGGACTGTATGGCAGCGGAAAACATGGAGCTGGATCTGCGGGAAACGCAGCTGAGCAGCCGGGAATGCTTCTCCGGGCGGGTCTTCACCGTCACGGAGGATACGGTGCGCCTGCCCGACGGGCGGGAAGGCTACCGGGATCTGGTACATTCCAGCGGCGGTGTGGTCATTCTCCCTGTGGACGAAGGGGGAAACACCACCCTGGTACGCCAGTACCGCTATGCCCACCGCCGGGAATTGACCGAGGCGGTGGCGGGCAAGCTGGAAGCGGGGGAGGACCCTCTGGAGGCTGCCAGGCGGGAACTGCGGGAGGAAACGGGGTATACTGCCCAAAGCTGGGTGTATCTCGGGCTGATCCGCACCTCTCCCGGCTTCCTTACGGAGGTGCTCCATCTCTACCTGGCCCGGGAGCTGCAGGCGGGAAGCCAGCAGCTGGACGACGGGGAATTTCTCCGCTGCGAGCGCTGCTCCCTCCGGCAGCTGGAGGGGCGCATCTGCCGGGGCGAAATCGAGGATGCCAAGACGCTGGCGATCTTCCAGCGGGCAAAGTACTATCTGGAACAGGAGGCATAGCATGGCGAAGCGCATACTGGCCGTGGACGACGATCTGAACATCGTGGAGATCCTTCGCTTCAACCTGCAGCGGGAGGGCTACGAGGTCCTTGTGGCCCACGACGGGCAGGAGGGGCTGGATATGGCCCTGCAGCAGGCCCCGGATCTGATCCTGCTGGATGTGATGATGCCCCGGCTGGACGGTTTCCAGGTCTGCGAGGAGATCCGGAAGACCGACAAGCTCACCCCCATCATCATGCTTACCGCCCGGGAGGAAGAACGGGACCGGGTCATGGGCCTGGAGCTGGGGGCGGACGACTATGTTTCCAAGCCCTTTTCCGTCCGGGAGCTGATGGCCCGGGTGCGCACCAATCTCCGGCGGCAGACCGTGCTGGCGGCGGAGAGCGCCGGGAGCGGGGAGGGAAATCTTGTCCGCGCCGGACGCCTGACGGTGGACACGGAAAAGCTCCTGGTCTTCAAGGACGGCAAGCCCGTGGATGTGACCCAGCGGGAATACGAGCTGCTGCGCTTCCTGGCTGCCGAGCCGGGCACGGTGTTTTCCCGGGAGGATCTCATGAGCCGGGTCTGGAACTATGATTATTACGGCGATACCCGTACTGTGGATGTGGCGGTGCGCCGTCTGCGGGAAAAGCTGGAGGACGATCCGGCCAATCCCACCCTCCTCTGCACCCGCCGGGGAGCGGGTTACTATCTCAGCGGGGAGTAAGAAGGAAGGGAAGGACAGCCCATGAAAGTCAATAATGGCCTGCATGTGAAGCTGGTCGTGATCATGCTGCTGCTGATCCTCTCCCTGATGATGGTGGTCAGCGCGTTCCTGCTCCGGGGCGTTATGAATTTCTATACCGGGGATTTCTACCGGCAGATGCAGGACGCCTTTTCCAAGGTGGAGTTTGTCTCCGACCTGCGGGAAGCCGCCGCCTCCGGGGAGGCGGAAGTGCGCATGGACGCCATCCTCAGCGCCTATTCCGGTGAGCTGGGCATTGATGCGGGCAGCCGGAACTATTACATCCTCAGCGGAGATACCGGGCGTGTTCTGAAGGCTTCCGACGAAACGGCGGAGCTGGAGATCACACCCAATATCATCACCGCCCTTGCCGGTCGGGAGGGCTATGCCAACGACCGGAGCGGCGATTTTATGGATGTGGCCCTGCCCGTTTCCGGGGGGGACCACCGGTATGTCCTCTACATCCGGGATAACAAGCAGGCCGTCACGGAACTGACCCGGGAGATCTTCACCATCATTCTGGAAGCGCTCATCATCGGTCTTGTGATTTCCGTGCTGCTGAGCTTCCTGCTGGCAAAGACTCTGGTGGTGCCCATTCAGGGGCTGACCCGGGCCGCCCGGCGGCTGGCGGACGGCGACTTTTCCGAGGGCATCCCGGTGGCTGCCCAGGACGAGATCGGCGTGCTCACCCAGACCTTCAATGACATGGCTGCCCGGCTTCACGGGACCCTGCAGGAGATCGAAGGGGAGCGCAACAAACTGGACACCGTGTTCCAGCATATGACCGACGGCGTTGTGGCCTTTTCCGGGGATGGTCAGCCTATCCAGTATAATCCCGCGGCGGAGCGGCTTCTGGGCCGCAGCCTGGAGGGGACGGAGCTGCGTTTTGACGGCATCTTCGGGGAAATTGCCGGCCTGGAGGAAGCCATGCAGGCGGAGGGAAGTGCCGTGCTGGAGGGCGCGCTGGAGGTGGGAAGCCGCAGTCTGGATGTGTCCCTGGCTCCCTTCTCCGGGGAAAGTGCCCAGGGCGGCGTGCTGGCGGTGATCCACGACGTCACCGAACAGCGCCGCAGCGATGATATGCGCCGGGAATTCGTGGCCAATGTGTCCCACGAGCTGCGCACCCCCATCACCAATGTGCGCTCCTATGCCGAGACGCTGGTGGACGCGGGTTCGGACATGCCCCCCGAAACGGTGGAGCATTTTCTGGGGGTCATCCTCAGCGAGAGCGACCGCATGACCAAGATCGTGCAGGACCTGCTGGCCCTCAGCAAATTCGACGCCGGGGAAACGGACTTCCAGGTGGCACCCTTCGACGCCGCCGTTTCCGCCCGGAGCGTGTATGAAGCCATGCGGCTGGATGTGGCCAAGCGGGGGCTGGATCTGAGCCTTTCCCTGCCCGCCCGGCAGGCCATGGTGCTGGGAGACAAAGCCCGCATGGAGCAGGTCATCATCAACATTACCACCAATGCCGTGCGCTACACCCCCGAGGGCGGCAGTGTGGAGCTCAGCGTCTTCCAGCGGGAGCAGGAAGTGTGCATCGCCGTGCGGGATACCGGCATCGGCATTCCCAAGGAGGATATTCCCCGCATTTTCGACCGCTTCTATCGGGTGGATAAGGCCCGCAGCCGTGCCATGGGCGGCACCGGCCTGGGCCTGAGCATCGCCTTTGAGATCGTCAGCCGGCACAAGGGCCATATCGAGATCGAAAGTCAGGTGGGCGAAGGGACCACCGTCACCGTCTGCCTGCCTGCCATGGCGGAGAAAGCGGGACAGGAAGCATGAAAAAACTGCTTTTGGGGCTGAAGGAGCCGGTGAAGAGCCTGCTGATCCTGCTGCTCCTGTGTTCCGCCCTGTTCCTTGCCTGGCAGACGGGTCTGTTCAGCGGCCTGCTGCCCCAAAGCGAAGCGGAGGGGGACGGCAGCACAGGCTCTGGAGAGGGGACCCTGTCTTACACCCGGGCCGCCTGGCCCTGTGCCGCTGCCATCACCTGGGATAACGGCCTGCGCTACGGTGTGAAGTATGACGATGCTGCCATGGAGCAGATCTACAGCCAGCTCAGTGTACCGTTGGGGGAGACTCTGGGCTCTTCCGAAGCGCCGGTGCGCATCAGTGAAAAAAGCTGGACTGGGGCTCTGAGCCGGGGCAGTGTCTTTCTGGATTACGAAAGTGCCCAGTCGCTGCCGGTGCTGGCCCTCTGGCTGGGCACGGAGGCGGAAGCGCTGGCGGGCAGCAATGCCCGGCGTCTGCTTCTGGCTCCGGGGGAAGCGGAACTGACCCAACTCCTGTTTCAGGATGCTGCAGGCCGCTTTTTCCGCTGTGCCACCATGGCCACCTGGTCCTCCGTGCAGACGGCTGTGTCCTCCTTCCTGCCCAACGGCGCAAGCTTTGCCCGGGAGCTGGAGGGCCTGGAAGCCTGTGAGCCTTACAGCCTGATCCTGGAGCAGCTGCCCGCGCTGACTCTGCTGCAGAGCTATCCCGGCGCACTGGACAGCTGCGCGAACCGGGCGGCACAGGTTTTCTCCGTGCCCATGAACAGCGGCAGCAGCTATCCGGAGCCGGACGGTACCCAGGTCTATCTGGGAGAATACGGCAGTCTGCGCCGAAGCCCGGAGGGCCTGCTCAGTTACCGCTATGAGGAGGGCGCCCCCGTCTGCAAGACCGAAGCGCTGCAGATCGAGCAGAGCCGGCAGCTTCTGGAGCAGCTCCACGAAGCCTTCCGCCGGGAAGAACAGCTGTTCTATGTGGGCAGCTGGGAGCAGGGCGACATGACCACGGTGTATTTTGATTATCGGGCGGGCAGCCTTCCCGTGCATCTGGAAAGCGGCCATGCCGCCTGGTGCCAGTTCCGGGAGGGTGTACTGCAGGAAGTGGGAATCTATCCCCGGAGCTACGGCAGGTCGGCGGAAAATACAGACCTGCTTCCGGAAATGCAGGCCGCGGCGGCTGCGGGCAGTATCCGGGCCGGGAGCGAAGCGCGGCTGGTCTATCCGGACCTGGGAGGCGAAAGCCTGAATCCCGTCTGGTCGGTGAGAGGGTGAAACATGGACACTGGCAGACTGAAAACGATCGCCATTCTCATTTTGCTGCTGGTGAATGCGGCTTTGGGGGGCATCCTCCTCTGGGACCGACTTTCCCAGGCGGACGCCCAGGCCAAAAGCCGACAGGAGCTGATTCTGGTGCTGGAGCGGCTGGGTATTTCCCTGGAAGAGGGGGTCCTTCCCTCCGACGAGCCCCTTTACCGCTGCAGCGTGAGCCGTGACCTGGGTTCCGACAGCGCCCTGACTCTGGCGCTGCTGGGCGAGGCGGAGATGCAGGACCAGGGCGGCAACATCCACTATTATGAAAATAAAAACGGCTGGGCACGTTACCGCAGCAGCGGCAGCTTTGAGATCACCCTGCTCAGCGCCGCGGGCTCTCTGGAAGAGCGCATGACGGACGGCGGCCTCGGTTTCCGGCGGGAAGGCTCGGAATACGTCTGCGACTTTGAGGGGATGCCGGTGTTCAACTGCCGCTTCAGCCTGTCACCCGTGCAGGGGGGCGGTGTGCTCATTTCCGGGCGCAGACTGCCGGGAACGCCTCAAGCGGGGGCGGCGGGGGAAACTCTGAACGCGGAAACGGTGCTGCTGCGCTTTGTGGACCAGATCAGCGCTTCCGGTGCGGTGTTCCGCAGCATTCAGCAGATCCGCCAGGGCTATGTGCTCAGCAGCAGTGTCAGCGGCGGTGAGCTGCAGCCCGTGTGGCAGATCAGCACCGACGGCGGCGTCTGGTACATGGACGCAGAAAAGGGAAGTCTGGTCAGTGTCGTGGGAGCGTCTTAAAAAAAGCTTTACAATTCGAGGATGCTTCTATATAATGCTACATTGGGGAAGCGGGCAAAGCCCGGTTCCTGTTGCTTGGCGTTTCCGGGCAGCTACGAAAGGTATTGAGGTGCGATATGACGCAACTTGTGATTCGCGGCGGTAAGCAGCTGCATGGTGAAGTGGAGATCAGCGGTGCCAAGAATGCCGCAGTGGCCATTCTTCCGGCCACGATGCTGGTGGACGGCGCCTGCAGAATCGAGAATATTCCCCAGATCAGCGATGTGAGCCTGCTGCTGGATAACATGGCCATGATGGGTGCCGGGATCCGCACCGTCAGCCGCACGACCATGGACTTCGACTGCCGGAATCTCCCTTATCTGGAGCCCACCGGCAGCACCATGAGCAAGATCCGCGCATCGTATTATTTCATCGGCGTCCTGCTGGGCCGCTTTGGCCGGGCACGGGTGCCCATGCCCGGCGGCTGCGACTTCGGCGTGCGGCCCATCGACCAGCATCTCAAGGGGATGCGGGCCATGGGCGCTGAGATCCAGGTGGCCGACGGATATATCTGTGCCCGGGCCAGAGAAGGCCGCCTGAAGGGCGCAAACATCTATCTGGACGTGGTGAGCGTGGGCGCCACCATGAACATCATGCTGGCCGCTGTGCTGGCAAGCGGCAGAACCGTCATTGAAAACGCTGCCCGGGAGCCTCACATCGTGGATCTGGCAAACTTCCTCAACGCCATGGGTGCGGACGTTCGGGGCGCGGGCACCAGCGTGGTGAAGATCAACGGGGTGGACAGTCTGAAGGGCGGGTTTTACTCCATCATCCCCGATCAGATCGAAGCAGGCACCTATCTGGCGGCTGTGACCGCTGCCGGCGGCGATGTGGTCATCCGGAATGTCATTCCCAAGCATCTGGACTCCATCACCGCCAAGCTGGAGGAGATGGGCGTCATCATCGACGACCTGGGTGACGCGGTGCGCGTGCGCAGCAGCGGCCGCCTGGGCAGAGCCAATGTGAAGACCATGCCCTATCCCGGTTTCCCCACGGATATGCAGCCCCAGATCACCGTCTGTCTGGCGGTGGCGGAGGGCACCAGCATCGTCACCGAGGATGTGTGGGACAACCGCTTCAAGTATGTGGCGGAGCTGGCAAAAATGGGCGCCAGCATTCAGGTGGACGGGAAGACCGCCGTGGTGGAGGGCGTCCGCAGTCTCAGCGGTGCGGAAGTCCGGGCCTGTGACCTGCGGGCCGGTGCCGCCATGGTGATCGCCGGGCTTTGCGCCGGCGGCGTCACCCGTATCCGGGATATCTACCACATTCAGCGCGGCTACGAGGGGATCACCGAGAAGCTGCGGGGCCTGGGCGCCGATATCATGCTGGAGGAATGCCCCGATCCGGAGCGCGCAGCCGGCAGAGACCTGGCCTGATTGCAATCAACACAGCGTGCGGCACGGTACGGAGCTGCTTCGGGCCGCCTGGGAGAAGAAAACATGCGTCTTTTCCCGCCCGGTATGGCGGAGGGAATGCGTGCTTCCTTCTTTCAGGCGGCCCTGCCTGTGTCCGACAGAGGTTATACCATGCGATATATCAGTTTTGCCAGCGGGTCCGGGGGCAACTGTGCCCTGGTCAGCGCTGCCGGCGGCGCTCTGCTGCTGGATGCGGGCATCTCCATGCGCCGCATCCGCACGGCTCTGGCCGGACAGGGGCTGGACCTGCCCCAGCTGGCGGGAATTTTGATCACTCATGAACACAGCGACCATGTGGCAGCCCTGCCCATGCTCTGCAAGCACAGCGCCCTTCCGGTCTACTGCAGCGGCGGCACCGCCCGGGCCCTGCTGCGGGCGGGAAAGTGCGACCGGGAGCATCTGCGCGTTCTGGAGCCCGGCGTCATTCTGAAGCTGGGAAATCTGCAGATCCGGGGCTTTGAAACCTCCCACGACGCGGCCCAGCCCATGGGCTACCGCCTGGAGGAGGGGGACGGCAGCGGCCTCAGCGTGCTGACGGACCTGGGCTGCATTACCGAGACGGTGCAGCGCGCCGCGGCGGGCAGCCGCGCCGCCGTGGTGGAGTTCAACCACGATGAGGGGATGCTCCGCTGCGGCCCCTACCCTTATTCCCTGCAGCAGCGCATTCTGGGGCGGATGGGGCACCTGTCCAATGAGGCGGGGGCGTCCCTGGCCGGGTTTCTGGCGGAGCTGGGGGCGGAGGATTTCCTGCTGGCCCACCTGAGTAAGGAAAACAATCTGCCGTCTCTGGCGCTGGAGGCGGCCCGGGCGCGTCTGGGCCCTGCGGCGGAAATTTCCGTTGCCCCGGCGGACGGCTGCAGCCGGGAGATCATAGTATAGGAAGAATCAGACATGCTGAACATAAAAATCATCTGTGTGGGAAAGCTGAAAGAGCGCTTCTATCTGGACGCCGCGGCCGAGTACGTAAAGCGTCTGGGCCCCCTTTGCCGGCTGGAGGTGGAGGAGCTGCCGGAAAGCCGGCTGCCCGCCGAACCCTCCGAGGCGGAGACGGAAGCGGCCCTGCGCCGGGAGGCGGAGAGCATCGCCCTGCGCATCCCCGCGGGCAGCACTCTCATCGCCCTGTGCATTGAAGGCCGGGAGATGGACAGCGTCCAGTTTTCCAAATTCCTGGAGCTCTGTGCAATCCGGGGCAAGAGTAAGCTCTGCTTCCTCATCGGCGGCTCCGTGGGTCTCCACTCCGCCCTGAAAGCCCGGGCTGATCTGAAGCTGAGCATGTCCCCCATGACCTTTCCCCACCACCTTGCCCGCATCATGCTGCTGGAGCAGATCTACCGAGCCTTCCAGATCAGCGGCGGGAGTAAATATCACAAATAATCTGCAAATCACATATCCGGGAGGAAACGACAATGGCCTGGTGTACGGAATGTAAGAAGCATTATCCCTCCGATCTGGAGATCTGCCCCGACTGCGGCGATCTGCTGGAGAAGGACGGCGGGGAGGAAGAAGCTGCGGCGGTGAGCGCCTGCAGCAGCTGCGGCAGTGCCGAGGGCTGCAGCGGCGACTGCGCCACCTGCGGCGAAAGCTGCTCCCTGCACGAGCATGATGAGGAAGAGAGCTGCGGAGACTGCGATCCCGGTCTCTGGCCGCTGGATGATGACGGGCAGCCGGTGAAGCCGGCGCTGCTGATGACGGTGCAGGGCAGCCAGCTGGATTACCAGCTGGTGCTGACCCAGCTCCAGTCCTTCGGCGTCCCCGTGGTGGGTACCTTCACCGCCACCGGAGCCCTGGCAAAGCTGATCCTGGGCTTTGCCGGAACGGGCATGGACGTGCTGGTGCCGGAAAACATGGTGGACTTGGCACGGGAGCTGCTGAAGCCCGTGGATTTCTGGGACGACGAATTCTGAAATTGACTCGCAGGAAAGGAACGGCGATAGCATGACGGCAATGGAAGAATACAGACGCTGGCTTGCCTCCGACAAACTGACGGAGGCGGAGCGCCGGGAACTGGAAGAGATCGCCGGGCAGCCGGATGAAATTCGGGAGCGCTTTTTTGCACCGCTGGAATTTGGCACCGCCGGGCTGCGGGGCATCATGGGCCCGGGCATCCGGCGCATGAACGTCCACATCGTCCGGCAGGCCACCCGGGCCCTGGCGGGGCGCATTCTGGAGCAGGGGGGCGACTGGGCAAGCCGGGGCGCCGTGGTCTGCTATGACTGCCGCAATCACAGCCGGGAGTATGCCCGGGAGGCGGCCTGCGTTCTGGCTGCCGCCGGGATCCGCGTGCTGCTCTTTCCGGAGCTGCGGCCCACGCCGGAACTGAGCTTTGCCATTCGCCATCACGGTGCGGCGGCGGGCCTGAACATCACTGCCAGCCACAATCCCAAGGAATATAACGGCTATAAGGTCTACTGGGCCGACGGGGCGCAGCTGCCCCCGGAGCAGGCGGAGCCGGTAGCCAAAGCCATGGCGGAGCTGGACCCCCTGGGGGACATTCCCCGGGCGGATTACGATGCTGCTCTGGCCAGGGGGCAGATCGTTTTGCTGGGGGAGGAAACGGATGAAGCCTTCCTCGCTTCCGTCCTGTCCCAGCCCCTGCACCCCGGTGCGGCGGCGCAGGCGGATCTGAAGATCGTCTACACCCCCTTCTACGGCGCGGGGGCCAAATTGGTGCCTCAGGCTATGGCGCGGCTGGGTGTGAAACAGCTCCTCTGCGTGATGGAGCAGATGGAGCCCAACGGGGAGTTCCCCACGGCAAAGAACCCCAACCCGGAAGCGGAAGTGGGCTTTGAGCGGGCGCTGGAGCTGGCAAAGCGGGAAAAAGCCGACCTCATCATCGGTACCGACCCGGACAGTGACCGCATGGGCCTGATGCTGCCCGACGGGGAGGGGAACTATCGCCTTCTCAGCGGCAATCAGGTGGGTGCCCTGTTTCTGGACTATCTCCTGCAGGGCCGCAGGGAAGCGGGAATACTGCCGGAAAACGCCATCATTCTGAAAAGCGTGGTGTCCTCCGAGATGGCCCGGGCCGTGGCGGAAGCTGCGGGCGTGGAGACGGAGGATACCTTCACCGGCTTCAAATTCCTGGCAGAGAAGATGAAGGAATATGAAAACGGGGAGAAGACCGTGCTCTTCGCCTATGAAGAGGCCATCGGCTATGCCTTCGGCACCTTCGTGCGGGATAAAGACGCGGTGACGGCCTCGGTGATGGCGGCGGAAATGGCCTCCCACTACGCACTGCAGGGAAAGACCCTGCTGCAGCGGCTGGAGGAACTGTAT
>JAZSQG010000233.1:0-2274 GCA_045537855.1 Oscillospiraceae bacterium | reverse complement strand
CGGCAGAAACGTTGCCGCCGGAAGCGGTATTGCCGCTATTGGTGTCGCCGCCGCAGGCCGCGCAGGCGAACACAAACAGGACCGCCAGCAGAAGTGCAAGGATTCTCTTCATTGATTTTTCCTCCAAACGATTTAGTTCGTTGAATCTTTTATGAAATTCCGATTCACAGAAAATTCAGCTTGCTTGCTAGTATACAGGATTAGGACGGCTTTTTCAACCGATATTTGCATAAAGTTCAAAAAAAGCTGCAAAAAAGCAGTTAAAAAGCGGATAAGATACCAAATATCGGATGTCAGCAATCCAAAACCACCATATCTCCCTTTTCCGGGCGGAATCGGGAAAAGGCCCAGTCGATATCCCGGCCCTGCAGGCTGCCCCAGAGGCATTTCAGCACGCCGGCGTGGCTCACCAGCAGAAGTTCCGGGCTGTCATCCTGCAGGAGGATGTCCCGCAGGGCGGCACAGGCGCGGTACTGCACATCGTAAAAGCTCTCGCAGTCGTTGTCGAACTTATAGCTCATGAGCTGCCGGCCCCGCTTTTCGTACTCCTCTGGAAATTCCCGCCTGACTTCTTCGATGAGCCGCCCGTCCCAGGCGCCCAGGGAGATTTCCGCCAGGTCCTCCGCCTCCGTCACGGGGAGGCCCGTATGCCGGGAGAGAATGGCCGCGCTGTCCCGGGCCCGGCGCAGGGGGCTGGCCCAGATCTGCCGGGTCCGCAGACCGAGCGGCGCAAGGCGGGCGCCCAGGTCCTCCATCTGCTGCCTGCCCAGGTCGCTGAGGCGGGCATCGTAGCGGCCCATGATGACCTTGCCGCTGTGCAGCTCCGTGGCCCCGTGGCGCACCAGATAAAAGCGGCGGCCCCCGGCCAGCTCCGTGAGCGCGGGCAGGGCTTCCAGCTCCAGGAGCTTCCGGTAATCCTCCGGCCTGTCCATGTCCAGCACCACCCCTTCAAAAGGGACGGAGAGGCGCAGCATCCTGTCTTCGTGGCGGCGGGTGACCCCCTTGAGCCCCTGGCTCCCGTCATGGGCGAGGATCTCGTCAAAGTAGCGCCGGGGGATCCAGAGGGGATGGCCCTTCTTGCCCCGGTACACGGGGACGGCGAATTCCTCCCCGGCGCAGCTGAGCACTTCCCGCACCGCCTCCGCCGGGACGGCGGGACAGTCGCAGGGCAGCAGCAGCACCCCTTCGGCACCCAGGGCGGCGAAATGGGCCACGCCCCGGCGCACGGAGGTAAACATGCCCCCGTCATAATCGGGATTATACAGTTCCTCCGCCCCTTCCGCGGCGATGGCCTCCGCCAGTTCCTCCCGCCGGTGGCCGGTGACCGCGGCGCAGACCGCCCCCGCCTCCTTCAGGCAGCGCAGGGCCCGGCGGATTGCCGGCAGTCCGCCCAGCTCCAGCAGGGGCTTGAAGGCGCCCATGCGGCTGGAGTAGCCCGCCGCCAGCACGATGCCGCCGATCATGCCTGGGTCTTTCTGGCGGTGAGCAGGAAGTAGCCGGTGTTTTTCCCCAGCTTTGCCCGGCAGAAGGGCCGGGTTCCCTTGGGCAGGCTTTCCTTCCAGAAATTATCCAGCGAGCCGTGCTCAAAGAGGATCCGGGCATGGTAGTCCTGCAGCATTTTCGTCCGGTCCCGGAAGAGGGTGACTTCAAAGCCGCTGTTCTGAATGGCGTAAAGCAGCTTGTCGATGACGAACATCCCGTCCAGCAGATAGGGCGAGGGGATCTGGTCGGCGGTCTCGCAGTCCTCCTCCTGCCGGGGAGTGGCCAGGATGCGCCGGGCTTCGTAGTAGGTCTCGTCCGCCCGGTCCTTGTCGGGATTGATGGCGTAGAGGTCCGTGATGGCCAGGGTGGCCCCGGGCTTCAGCACGCAGTAGAGCTCGTGGAGCATCTCGTCGTGGCGGTTCATCAGGGAGAAGGAGCACTCCATCAGCGCCCCGTCAAAATACAGCGAGGGAAAATCCAGAGCCATGCCGTCGGTCTTCCGCAGCTTCAGTCCTTCCCGGCGCTGCCTGGCCAGGGCCAGCATCCCGTCGTCGGTGTCGCAGCCCACGGGCTTCACACCCAGCTCGTCCGCCAGCAGCACCATGGCCGCGCCGTCGCCGCAGCCGATATCCAGAATCCGGTCGCCTTCCTTCCAGCCGCAGGCCTTTGCCGCCTCCAGGGTCAGGTCCCGGCCGCCGGGATGAAATCCAAGTTCCATTGTTCCGTGTCCTCCTCAGTCCAGTATATCGCGGATGTCCGCCAGCCCGCTCTCGGTGGTGACCACCAGCACGT
>JAZSQG010000037.1:0-6106 GCA_045537855.1 Oscillospiraceae bacterium | reverse complement strand
TTGGCCTCCGACTTACGCCGGGCCGTTTGGATCATTGGGCGGCGGTATCGAAGAGACGGTACGCGCCCTGCCGGAGGACGCGGATGAAATCCTGCTCCGAATTCAGCGGCTCGTCCGTTTCGATGCCGCAGAGGCGCTTCTGGCCTCCTGCGTGGTGGTTGTCGCTGCCGGCCAGGGCGGGCAGACCGTAGTTTTCCGCATAAAGGGCCGCCATGCGGTTTTCAAATTCCTTGCGGTTGGCGTTCAGGACCTCCACGCCGTCCACCTTCCGGGGCAAGAGCTGGATGTAAGGAATATAGAAATCCTCCCGGAAGGGGTGGGCATGCACCACATAAGCACCCTCCCGGCGGACATAATCCAGGTAAGCGCCGATGTCCATCTTTTCCAGCCCTTCGTTTTCCAGCAGCCACTGGCGGCTGAGCCCGTAGGTGAGGAAGTCGCAGCCCAGATGGGCAAATTCCCAGCCGAAAAAGACCTTCAGCCCCAGCTTTTCCCCGGCTTCCCGGGCATTGTCATAACCCCGGAGGAAAATCTCCAGCTGTCTGCGGGGCGTCAGCTCCGGAGGGGCGGTGGTGTTGCCGCCCAGAAAATGGTCGGTGATGAAGATGCCGTCATAGCCCCGGTCCAGGTAGAAGCGCACCTGATCTTCCGCTGTGGCCCGGGCGCAGCGGCTGCTCTCTGCACTGTGGCAGTGTGTTTCGTAGCGGTATTTCATGTGAGCCAGTAATGCAGGGCGTCCAGCATCATGCCGCAGGCAGCCTTGGCGTTGGGATCTTCCGGCATCATGGGATCGGTGCTGCCCAGGCTCATGGTGAAGCCGTGGGCAGAGCCCAGGAAGCGGCGGCTCCACACAGGCACGCCGGCCTGGGTGAGCTTCCAGGCGTAGGTTTCCGCCTCATCCCGGAGGGAGTCGTACTCGGCGGTGACGATGACTGCGGGGGGCTGGCCCACCAGCTGACTTACCTCCGCCACGGCGGGGGAGACCAGAGGATCGTCGCCCATGCCGGGGGCAATATAGCAGGCATCGAACATAATGGCGATCTGGGGCGGGATGGCTCGGGGATGGGAGAACTTGTCAAAGGCGCTCTTCTTTAGATCCAGAGGGGGATAGTCCAGCACCTGGAGGCGGAAGCGGAAGGGCGCGTTCTCCATCACGCTGCGCAGGCAGGTGACGGCAGCCAGGTTGCCGCCGGCGCTGTGGCCGCCGATGGCCATCATATCCGTATCCAGTCCGTACTCTTCGGCATGCTCGTAGAACCAGCTGACCACATCAAAGGCGTCGTTGGCGCCTGCGGGCCAGGGATGGTCGGGAGCCTTTCGGTAGTTGATGCTGATGACGTGGATGTTCAGCTGCTGGCGCACCAGATTGCACCACAGGTCCACATCCTCGCAGTTGCCGCCCACGAAGCCGCCGCCGTGCATGTCGAAATACACGGGGGCCTTTTCACGCTCGGCCTTGTAGAAAATGCAGCGGCACTCACCGTCGCGGGTGGGCACGTTCATGCGCTCGCCGGCCACGGGGATGGTGAGGGGGTCCACATTCATCATGCCTGCAGGGCCCATGGCTTCGCCCATCATCAGGTACATATTGACCAGTTCCTGGCGGGACATTTTCCGCATGTTTTCTTCGTTCATGAAATCGGGAAACTGGAAGCCGTCCATATACAAATCTCCTTTGCTGTGTTATGATTTTCTATGTCATATATTTTACAATACCCGTCACCCAAATGCAATGATTTTACCCGGAAAGGAGGCTTTTGAAGGACTTTGCGGAAGTTTCTTTACTACTTCTTTCACTTTACCTGGGGTATCCTGCAGAATGTGGGCGGTTTTCTCTGGTTTCTGCGCTATCTGTGCAGGCCCCACAGCCTCTACCGCGGGGCGATCCTCACCCGCATTACCCGCCGCCGTTTTTCCGGCGGCTTCACCCTGGGCTGCTTTATTTTCCTTACCCAGCCCCTTTCTCCGCAGCGGGAGCATGACCTGCTGATCCATGAATACGGACACACGGTCCAGTCCCTGCTGCTGGGGCCCTTCTGGAGTCTTGCGGTGGCGCTGCCCAGCATGCTATGGTGCCATCTTCCGCCCCTGCAGCGGCTGCGCAGCCGAAAAAACATTCCCTACAGTGCCCTCTACTGCGAAAAGTGGGCCAATCGGCTGGGAGAAAAGACCCTGGGAGACAAGCTGTACCGCATCTTCTGAGCCGTGTTTTTTCGATGGAAATCCCCGGAAAACCGGGGGTTTTTTCTTGGGAAAAACCCTTGACAAGGGGCGGGTGGGATGCTATACTACGCTTCAGCAATTTAAATTTCTGATACCTGAAAGGTTTGTGAACGATATGCCGATTACCGATTTTCTGGAGCGCAACGCGAAAAACTGGCCGGAGGATATCGCCCTTGTGGAGGTAAACCCCGAGCAGGAGGGCCGCCAGCAGAATAACTGGGCGGAATTCAACCTGGTCGAGTCGGACCCCGAGCAGGCTTACCGCCGGGAACTCACCTGGGAGGATTTTGACCGCCGGGCCAACCGCTTTGCCCACCTGCTGATGACGGCGGGAGCAAGGAAGGGCGACAAGATCGCCATCCTCCTGATGAATTGCCTGGAATGGCTGCCCATTTATTTTGGTATCCTCAAGGCGGGCTGCCTGGCCGTGCCCCTGAACTATCGGTATACGGCGGATGAGATCGAGTACTGCCTGGACCTGGCCGACGCCTCCATGCTGGTTTTCGGCAGGGAATTCATCGAGCGTGTGGAGAGCAAGCTGGACAGGATGCCCAAGGTGCGCAAGCTCTTCTACGTGGGCACCCATACTCCCATGTTTGCCGACAGCTACTACCAGATGATCACCTACTGCTCCAGCCGCAAGCCCCCCGTGGAGCTGACGGATGAGGACTACGCCGCCATCTACTTTTCCAGCGGCACCACCGGTTTCCCCAAGGCCATCCTCCACCGGCACAGCAGTCTGGTGCATTCGGCCAAGGCGGAGCAGGCCCATCACGGGCAGACCCGCAGCGACTGCTTCCTGTGCATGCCGCCCCTGTACCACACCGGTGCCAAGATGCACTGGTTCGGCAGCCTCATTTCCGGCAGCCGTGCGGTGCTCCTCCGGGGCATCAGCCCCGAGTGGATCCTGAAGGCCGTGCATAAGGAGCAGTGTACCAATGTGTGGCTGCTGGTGCCCTGGGCCCAGGACCTGCTGGACGCCCTGGACCGGGGTGATGTGAATATCACCGATTACAAGCTGGACCAGTGGCGGCTGATGCACATCGGCGCGCAGCCCGTGCCCCCGGTGCTCATCAAGCGCTGGCTGGAATACTTCCCCCATCATAAGTACGATACCAACTATGGTCTTAGCGAGTCCATCGGCCCCGGCTGCGTCCATTTGGGTCTGGAAAACGTCCACAAGGTGGGTGCCATCGGCAAGGCGGGCTACGGCTGGGAGACCATCGTGGTGGACGAATGCTTCAACGAAGTGCCTGCGGGCACCGTGGGCGAGCTGGCGGTGAAGGGCCCCGGCGTCATGGACTGCTACTATAAGGACGAAGCTGCCACGGCCCAGGTGATGCACGGCCGCTGGCTGATGACCGGCGATATGGCGGAGGTGGACGAGGACGGCTTCATCTGGCTGGTGGACCGGGCCAAGGATGTGATCATCACCGGCGGCGAAAACCTCTACCCGGTGCAGATCGAGGATTTCCTGCGCACCTGCGACGCGGTGAAGGACGTAGCGGTCATTGGCCGTCCCCATCCCAGACTGGGAGAAATCGCCGCCGCCATCATCGAACTGAAGCCCGGCGCGGTGTGTACCCAGGCGGATATCGAGGACTTCTGCCAGGCACTGCCCCGCTACAAGCGCCCCCGGGAGATCATCTTCGATGTGGTGCCCCGGAATCCCACCGGCAAAATTGAAAAGCCCAAGCTGCGCCAGAAGTATAACGGCGACAGCATCGTGGCCAAGCAGGTGGGCCTGTAAAGAAAAAGATAATCCTCCGGCCCGGAAGGCGTGCTTTCCGGGCCGGAACTGTTTTTGCATTTTTCCCGGGCGAGTGGTATCATAAAAAGAAAACGGAAAGGGTGGGGAAACTATGGCAGATCAGACCATCAACATGGCCCGGTATGCGCCCCGGCACAGCGATGCCCTCTGCGGGCAGGAATTCCTTCTGGAAATGGACGACGGCTTCTGCCGCAGTCTGCGCTTTATTTCTCCTGGCAGACTCATCTGGGGGAAGGGAGAGGACGCGGGGGCGGAAGTGCCCTGCAGCTGCCTGGATGCGGGAGACGGCGTGTGGTTTGTTACCTTTGACCTGTGCCCGCAGCCACGGGAAAACCTGACCCTGGTGCTGGACATCCCCGAAGGACTGGTGACCCTGGTGCAGGCGCTGCAGGGGCGCAATCCCAAGCGGCCCACCGCCATCGATGTGAAGGTGCTGCCCGGCGCCGTGCGCAGACCCGAGGGGCTGAATCCCCGGCGCCACGGCTACAGCGCCGAACTGGTGGGGAAGGCCATACGCTGGCAGTACAGCGAGGAATTTTCCATCATCCACATCTATCCCACGGAGCACAGCTACCGCATCAAGCTGCTGCAGAAGCTGGGCGACCCGGACAGTCCCTATGAAGTGGCCATGCGCCATTATGTGGACAGGACGGAGCCTGCCTTCTATGTGCGCATCCGGGAGGGACACATCCTCTGCGGTTTCGTGGAGGACAATATGGATAAGGTGACCGGTCCGGAAATTTCCTGCGCCAGCCGTCTGCAGCTCATCAATACGAAAAGCATGACGACCCTTGGCCGGGGCTTTGCCGCCCCGGGCACGCCGCTGGAACTCTACGGCGCGGTGGGCAGTTTCGTGGAACTGCCGGAAGAGGACTTTGACCCCGCCAGTGTCTACACCGTGTAATAAAAAAGACTTCAGGGCGCGTATCCCGTGGGATACGCGCCCCTTTTGTTTTCCTTTATGCCTGCTGCGCCAGCGCACGGAGGGTATCCCCGGTGAGGCGGTAGACCGTCCACTCGTCCATGGGCACAGCACCCAGAGAGCGGTAAAAGTCGATGCTGGGCTGATTCCAGTCCAGACAGGCCCATTCCAGCCGCCCGCAGCCCTGCTCCGTTGCCAGCCGGGCCAGCCGGGCCAGAAGGCCCTTGCCGTAACCCTTGCCCCGGTGCTCGGGCCGGACATAGAGGTCCTCCAGATAGATGCCGCCCCGGCCCAAGAAGGTGGAGAAGTTGTGAAAGAAGAGGGCAAAGCCCGCTTCCTCGCCGCATTCCGTCAGGGCGAAGAGGACCTCTGCCGTTCTGCGTTCAAAGAGCCACTCCTCCATCAGCGCCTCGGTGGCGACGACTTCATCCAGCATGTGCTCGTAGTCAGCCAGTTCCCGGATGAACTGAAGGATCAGCGGGATATCCTCCCGCCTTGCGGTGCGGAATTTCATGACGGCGTACCTCCTGTGCTGCCCGTGGGGGCTTATGTGTGATTCAGTACGGTGTAGTACAGTGCCTCCGTGGCTTCCGCTGTCCTGGCATTGAAGACCAGGTAGGTGCCCTGTATGCGCCGCACCACGATACACAGTTCATTCTTGGGGTAGTAGGCGGCGTGATAAGCCCCGAACTCCCCGTTTTTGAAGCCCCCGGCCTGACAGCCGATGGCCACCATGCCCACCATGCGCTTTCCGATGATCACATCATCCCGCAGGCTGACTTCCACAATGTCACCGTAGGGAATTTCCTCCTTGTATAACGGACCCTTCACCGTCAGGTAGCCGGCGCCCGCATCCACGCGGATTCCCACCAGACTGAAGATGATGATGCCGATGAGCACCGCGCCGGCCACCATAATGGCGGGGATGGGCAGCGGCGGCAGCTCCTCCGCCTTCGTCTTCTTTTTCATTCTGCCGATCTTACTCATGGGTCTCTGACCTCAGTTCTGTCCGTAATAGGCGTTCTTGCCGTGTTTGCGCAGATAGTGCTTGTCCAGCAGCTCCTGGGGCATGGGCTGGGCCTGAGCGTGCCACTGGAGGAAGGCCACTTCATCCAGCACCACCGCCATTTCTGCGGCCTGTCGGGGCGTTTTGCCCCAGGTGAAGGGCCCGTGGCTGCAAACCAGCACGG
>JAZSQG010000332.1:0-1552 GCA_045537855.1 Oscillospiraceae bacterium | reverse complement strand
AGCGTTCCGGCGTGGGCACGCTGGAGGATTTCCTGGATGAAATGGCCCTTTACAGCGACACCGATGAAATGGGGAAGGATGCTTCCTGCGTCTCCCTGATGACCATGCACAGCGCCAAGGGCCTGGAATTCCCCACGGTGTTTCTGGCCGGTGTGGAGGACGGACTCTTTCCCAATGCCAAGAGCATCGGGGAGCCGGAAGAGCTGGAGGAGGAACGCCGCCTCTGCTATGTGGCCATTACCCGGGCCAAGCAGAAGCTTTACATCTGCAATGCCCGCCAGCGCATGGTTTTCGGAAAGACCCAGAACAACAAGGTATCCCGCTTTGTAAACGATATCCCGGAGGAGCATCTCCGCAGGCTGCCCGAAGCCCGGCAAAGCAGCTGGGGCGAGAGCAGCAGCGAGCGGCGTCCCGCCCGCAGCGAAGCCTTCGGCAGCTCCGGCGCCTACGGCGGCTATTCCGAGGGGCGCAGCAGAAACAGCGGCTGGTCTCCCGCGCCCGCCCGCAGCGCTCCCAGAGCTTCCAAACCCATGAGCTACGCACCCCCCGCTCCGAAAAGCGCTCCCGCAGCCGGCTTCCGGGTAGGCGATACGGTGGAGCACAAGGCCTTCGGCCGGGGCACCGTACTCAGCAGCACCGCCATGGGGCCGGACTGTATTCTGGAAATCGCCTTTGAAAGCAGCGGTACGAAAAAACTCATGCAGTCTTCCGCCGGAAAGTTCATGAAAAAGGCGGATTGACGCACAGATTCCAAGCCCCCCGCATAGTATGGTGAAAAGCCATACGGCGGGGGGTGTTTTTCGTGGGATTTCGTTGCAGGAAGCTGGGAAAACTGGCGGTTTTGCTGGGCCTGGCGCTGCTGGCGGCCCTGCTGCTGCCCGCAGAACGTTGGCCGCTGTTTCTGGCGCTGGCGCTCATCGCCGCCGGGATCGCTTTGCTCAGGAGGTAAGGGTATGATTTATGTGTTTCGGCTGCCGGCTTTTCTGGGAAGGTTCCTCAAATGCTTCATAAAATCGGGAAGCAGAGAATAAGCATGTACCGAGGCAGCACCGCAACGGACGGTATCGCCTTACAATCTGAAGCAAGGAGAGAGTAAAAGTTGGATATCAGCTTTGAAAGCGAGAGCCTGCGGTATTTTGAGGCGCTGCCGCCTGCCATGTGCAGCCATGAAGAGACCACGGAGATCATCGTGCCGGATGCCATGCCTGATGTGGGCAGCATCCTGCTGACGGAGGGCTGCGCCCTGCTGCGGGGGAAGGAAGCCCAGAAGGAGAAACTTCTGGTAAGCGGCGTCTGCGACCTTTGCGTTCTGTACATGCCCGAGGAAGGGGGCAGCCCTCGCAGGCTGAGCCTGGAAGCGCCCTTCGAAGCCCTGTGCGATTATCCGGGCCTTGGGGAAACGGCCCGCAGTGTTGTGTCCCTGCGGCTTATGAGTGCGGAGAGCCGCATGCTCAATTCCCGGAAGCTCCTGCTGCGCTGGGAAGTGCTGGTCACCGGCCGGGCCTATCTGCCCCGGCAGCTGCGCCGGAATGTGCGCTGCGCGGGGGATACG
>JAZSQG010000201.1:0-2373 GCA_045537855.1 Oscillospiraceae bacterium | reverse complement strand
TGTGCTTATGCCGCGTCGTCCTTGGGGATGTACTTTTTGATGACCAGCATGCAGATGATGGGCACCACGGCGGTGGCGGCAGCCATGATAAAGGTGGGCGCGATGGCGCCGTGGAGGATGTACTTGGACACAAAGTTGAAGAAAATGGAGCTGAGACCCAGGGCCAGCATGATGACGCCGTAGTTGGTGCCGGCGTTCTTGGGACCAAAGAAGTCGGTGCAGAAAGCGGCGTTGACGGGGGAGGGGCCGCCGTAGCAGAAGGCGATGACGAAGACGATGGCGATGTAGCCCACGCCGCCGATGAAGGTCATCATCAGAGCGGCCGCCACGGTGGCGGCGGAGAGGATGATGAGGGTGGGCACGCGGCCGATCTTGTCGGACACGAAGCTCATGATGAGGCGGCCTGCGGCATTGGGAATGCCGGTAAAGGAGGCGGCGAAGGTGGCGGCAGCCACCGTCAGCCCACGGGTCTGCCCCAGGTCAAAGATCAGCGGCATGGTCAGGTTCCAGGTGCCGTTAATGAAGAACATGGTGAGCACCAGGCACCAGAAGGGAACGGTCCTGACCGCTTCGCCCAGAGAGTAGTTCTTCTGCTCCTTTTTGGCAGCGGCGGCGCCGCCATAGCCCGCGGGGGGCAGGGAGATCATCAGGCAGCCCAGCAGGCCCACCACCAGGAACACGCAGGCCAGGGTGAGGAACACGGGGCGGAAATTCACAAGGCCGGAGACCGTGTCGGTATGCTTGGTCATCAGGGCCCGGGAGACGGGGCCGAAGACCACGGTACTGAGACCGAAGCAGGAGACCGCCAGACCGGAAGCCAGACCCTTGCGGCCGGGCATCCAGCGCTGGATGCAGGGGATGCAGGCGTTGTAGGCAATACCGGCGCCCAGACCGCCCATGACGGAGTAGGTCAGGTTGATGAGGCCGATGGTGTCGGCGCTGAGCAGGCCGGTGAGGCCCACACCCAGAGAAAAGAGCACCACGCCCACGATGCAGGTGAAGCGGGGGCCGCGCTTGTCATTGAGAATGCCGCCCGCGGTGCAGCCCACCACGAAGCCCATCATCATATAGGTGGCCACCATGGTGGCAGAGGCTTCGTTCCAGTTGAACGCCGCCACGAGGGCGGATTTGTACACGCTCCAGAGATAGATGATGCCCACGCAGAGCTGCACGATCAGACAGCCGATGATGGGCAGAAGGGGGGATTTTTTCTTTTCCATAGCAATACCATCCTTCAAGTCTTGCAATTCATTTGCATCCTATATTATACTTTTCGTAAGAGTGCTGTCAATGCATATTGGAAAATCCGCAGAAAGAAAGAGGTAGCGCACCATGATTCGCTGGAACAGCGTGGATTTTGAACATTACGCCAAAGAGGTTTTTACCGTGGATTCTCCCAGCGGCTACACCGGGGAGGTCATTGCCCTCATCGACGGCTTCGTCCGGGCGCTGGGCTATGAAACGAAGATCCATAAGAAGGGCACCCTGGAAGTGTTTGTCCCCGGGGTGGACGGCAGCCGTACCGTGGCCACCTCCGCCCATGTGGATACTCTGGGACTGATGGTGCGCTCTATCAAAGGCGGCGGTACCCTGGCCCTCACCAAGGTGGGCGGCCCCATCACCGCCACCCTGGACGGGGAATACTGCACCGTCATCACCCGGGAGGGGCGGCGCATCAGCGGCACCATTCTCTCCACCAGCCCCGCCGTCCATGTATACCCGGATGCCGCCAGCAAGAGCCGGGAGGTGGAAAATCTGGAGGTGCGGCTGGACGAAGAGGTGAAGAGCGCCGAGGATGTCCGGGCGCTGGGCGTGGAAAACGGGGACTTTGTGTTCATCGACCCCAAGTTCACCGTCACCCCCTCCGGCTTCCTGAAGACCCGCTTTGTGGACGATAAGGCCAGCGCCGTGCTGCTGCTCATGCTGCTGAAATACTGCAGCGAGGAGCAGGCGAAGTTCCGCCACAATACCCGCATCTACTTCTCCGTGTTTGAAGAGGTGGGGCACGGCGCCAGCGCCCTGAGCCCGGATATTGATGAATTCGTGACGGTGGACATGGGCTGCGTGGGCATGGACCTGCAGGGCAATGAATATGCCGTGTCCATCTGCGCAAAGGACAGCGGCGGCCCCTACGATTACGAACTCACCGGGCGGCTCATCGCCCTGGCAAAGGAGCTGGAGCTGCCTTACACGGTGGATATCTTCCCCTTCTACGGCTCGGATGTGGGCGCTGCCCGCAGCGCCGGTCTGGATTTCAAGGGCGCCCTCATCGGCAGCGGCGTCAGCGCCAGCCACGGCATGGAACGCACCCATGTGAAGGGTCTGGAAGCCACCCTGAAGCTGATCTACGCCTATCTCTGTCTGGAATAAGGA
>JAZSQG010000223.1:0-3440 GCA_045537855.1 Oscillospiraceae bacterium | reverse complement strand
TATCATTCCGACGGCAGCACCGTGGCCTGCACCGCCGGCGCCTACCGGGGGCTGGACTGGAACGGCATCCCGGTCTGTGAGGATTATTACCATGAGCTGGAATGCCTGGACTGGGCCTTCCAGCACGACGGCTTTGCCTATGCCACCGGTGACCGCCTCCTGGGAGACACCCGGGAGGGCCGCAACGTCATCATGGGCACCCGGGGAGGCATTGCCGTGTCGGACCTGGACGGGGACGGCAGCGAAGAGCTGGTTTTCACCGCCATGGTGGTGGATGGCTCCATCGTCATGCGGGGAGATGCCAACAGCTTTACCGACTGCATCCGCTATTTCACCACCTTCATTCTCAACAAGGACCGCACCCGCTATGTCAATGAGGAGCTGGGCTTTGACTGGACCCAGATGCCCCGGGACGTGGGCACGGTGCTCACGGTGGACACCAAACTCATCCCCTATGCCGATAACCGGCCCGTGATCTCGGATCTGGACGGGGACGGATATCAGGAGATCCTCTATTCCGCCAATGACGGCATGGTGCATTGCTTCCGCCTGGATCAGACCGCTCCGGGGGCCTGGCCCTATGACCTCAACGACCGGGGCGAGGGCGTGATCAGCTTTGCCACGCGCCCCGTCACGAAAGACCTGAACGGGGACGGAAAGCAGGAAGTGATTTTTGCCACCTACACCCAGCAGGATCAGAAGACCCGGCGGGGCAGTCTGTACGTACTGGATCACGCCGGCCAGCTTCTCTGCCGGGAAACCCTGCCCATCACCTGGGGCAGCGAAATCGACCACCTGTATGCCAACGGCGCCATGGCGGAGCCCTGCGTGGCAGATCTGGACGGGGACGGCAAGTATGAGATCGCCGTCACCACCCTCTTTGCCGGCGTGGTGGTTTACGACGTGGACTGACGCAGTCGGGGCTGCGTTCCCCTGCAATTCCCATAAAAAGCAGCGCGGCCAGAAGGCCCTTTCGGGCTCCTGACCCCGCTGTTTATCTTCGGCTCATGACTGCGAGCCGCCAATCAATATTTCCTGCCTTCAGCCTTCGGAGACCATGCGGGCCAGAATGAGGAAGACAGCCCGGCACCAGGTGCCCCAGAAGTAGGAACCGTCGCCGTTGACGGGGTCGATGAAGTGGGAGAAGCCGCCCTGCATCAGCCGGTTGAGGTAGCGGTCGATGATCTTCTTGGCTTCGGCCTTCTTGCCCGCTGCCCACATACCGCTGAGGATGAAGAGCTGGCCCGGAGGAGAGATGGGGCCGCAGCCCATCTTCACACCGGTGACTTCAAACACATCGCTGTCCATGTTTTCACTGGCCAGACCGTAGGGGCTGAGGAGCTTGCCTTCCACCATCAGGTCGGCGGTCATCTTGTCGATGATGTGCTGGGGCAGTCGTTTGCCCAGCACCAGGGGGATATAGTGCATGTTGGCGCCGGAGAATACGGGCTCGTGGGTGTAATTCTTCAGAGCCACGAAATGCTCGCCGTCCCACATCTTGTCGATCATCTTCTCCAGCAAGGTACGGGACTTTTCGTACCAGCCGTCGATCTCCTCCTGGGGCTTGCCCAGCAGCTTTGCCAGGTCGCCCTGGGCTTCGAAGTTCAGCACTTCCTGGGCACAGAGGTCGGGGGTGGCCAGGCTCAGCTGATCCCAGAAGGCGGTGACTTCGTCGAAGCCGTTTTCGTTGCCGCCCTCGAAGCCGGGGAGGCCGTCGCCGTCGTCATCCCGGTATTCCATGAACCAGTTGGCCCACTTGCCGGCACCCTGATAGAGCATTTCCAGATCTTCTCTGCACCATTCCTTGCTCAGGTCATGGTGGGACATGACGTTCTTGAGCGCCCAGCCGTACACGGGGGGCTTGTAGCTGCCGGTGGACAGGAAGGCCTCGTCATAGCCGTCGGCCAGCTGGCCGTCCTCACCCTGGCGGTACAGGGGGGCCAGGAGCAGATCCCGGGACAGCTCGGTGTTGTCCTGCAGGGCCACACCGTTCTGCACCAGCTGCCACTGGGAATCCATTTCCCCGGGGAACATGAGCATGAGCCAGGTGGGCGTGGTCTGGGTGGGGCCTACCAGGTGGGTCCACAGGGCATAGGCGGTGTCCACGCGCTTACTCTCGTAGGGCTCGATGAAGTGGGGGATCTTCTCCAGGAAAGCTTCCCAGTCGGCCTGCATGCTGGCCTTGCCCTCGGCATAGCTGGGATAGCTGTCCCGGGCCTTGGCGGCATAGGAGAACTCCTCGCAGACCATGGTGAAGCAGCCGTCGGGGCCGGGATAGGTCTTGCCCTGCAGCTGGCCGCAGTTCAGGGCGTACCAGTCCCAGGTATCGTCAAAGCGGAATTCGGAGCCCTCCAGTCCCTTGAAGCAGAGGGGGCCGGCGCTGCGCAGGGCAGACTCCCAGGCGCCGTCCTTCCGGGGCTTGACCAGCTCGTAGGCTTCCGTGGTGCGGGTCCAAAGCAGACCCATGCCCTTGTCGCCCTGGGCCATGAGCTTGGCACTGTCGGCCCAGGTGAAGCGCACATCACCGTAGAGGGTGTGCAGGGTCAGCTCCACGGCGCTGACCTGGGTGGAGAAGGGCACGCGCTTGCCTTCATAGGTGGGGTAAATGCGGAAGAGCTTGGTGCCGTCGGGAATGCGGCTGTGGGTGCGCATGCCCCGGTTGGTGGTGAGATGCAGCGCGCCGGTGCCGTACTTCACATTGTCCACGCTCAGGGCCAGCCAGGCGCCCTTCCGGGAGAACATGCTCTTTTCCAGTGCAAAGAACTGGGGAGCATTTCGGAAATAGGGATCGCAGGACACGGCGGTGAAGCGCTGTTTGGGATGCTTATTGTTTTCAATTTCATCCACCATGGCTACGGCATAGTCGGCGTAGGAAATGTAGCTCAGGCCGATCTTGTTGAGGATCTGCACATCGCCGCCCAGGGTGTACTTCCCGGTGCGGGTGCCCGTGGCGTCAAAGCTGGCGGCGGGGCTGAAGAAGGTCCAGTTGATCTCGCTCTCCCGGAGCATTTCCAAGGCCTTTTTCTGATTGGCGGGCACGCTGCGGAAGGCTTCGGGGATGTTATCCATCACCAGACTCTGGCGGCTCTCGTCCTGATACAGGCTGGCAGCGCCGCCCACCATCAGCAAGCGCACCTGCGGAATGGCCCTGAAGACTTCCACCAGATGCTTTGCCGCATCCACATGCTGCCCGGCGTCGCCCCGGCCGGTGCCGTAGGCGCTGACCACGGCGTCAAAGCCCGCCAGATCTTCGCTCTTCAGCTCAAACAGGTCCTTGACCAGCACCTGCGCGCCCCCCGCCACACCGGCGGCGCTGCCCCGGACGATGGCGGTGACCTCGTGCCCTCTGCTCAGAGCTTCTGCCGTGATGAGGGAGCCGGCTTTGCCTCTGGCGCCGATGACTGCGATTTTCATAAAGTTCCTCCTTTTTCTGCGGCGGC
>JAZSQG010000353.1:0-7128 GCA_045537855.1 Oscillospiraceae bacterium | reverse complement strand
ATCACCACGTCCACGCCGATGGCAGCGGGGCGGTTTTCCGGGTCAGCGTTCAGAATCTCAATGGCCCGGGCAATGTAGGAGCGGTCCCAGGTGTTGAGGGGGCCCAGCTCCTCCAGACTCTTGGCATCGATGCCGATGATGAACACCTTGCCGTCCAGAGCTCCGGGACGCTGATACAGCGCGTCCGCCACGGCGTTGGAGGGCTGCTCCAGCACCCCGGTGAGGACAAGGGTCAGCGCCAGCGCGGCCGCCAGCAGGGCGCAAAGGAGATTGCGCAGCCGGGCTTTCCTGCCCGGGCGGGGCTTCTCCCCCGCCCGGCGATCGTCACGTTTCCCGTGCTTCTTCATCAGATTTGACTCCATTCAGTACCCCTAAAGCCGTTGATGGTACCGTTATTGGTAATGACCGAAACATCCGTGACGATGATCGTTTCGCAGATGATGCTGCCGTTGTTCACCAAACTGCTGCCCACCTGAACATCCAGGCTGCAGGCATCGTTCAGTTCCAGGGTGCAGGTTTCGCCTACGGTGAAGGATGCGCCCATCGTATTGCTGACGGTATTATCCACCATCATATCGCCGCCGGTGCTGCTGAGCTGGACATAGGCCACCAGGTCGGCAACGCCGCCGTTCTCAAACAGGGCCGCATCTTCGTAACCGCTGATGTTCATGACGGAAAGCTGTCCGTCCGTTCCTTCCATGGTCAAAGTGCCGTCATTCAGCAGCGTGCCATACAGGGAGAATTCGCCCCAGCCCAGGTTCAGGATACCGCCGTCTTCCACATACAGCGTACCGTCCACAGAGACGTAACCCACACTGTTGATCGTGCCGGAGCTGTAAACCGTGCCGTAGATTTCCATGCTGGCGCTGTCGCCTGCCGCGGCAGCCTGCTTATCAATGGTGCCGGTATTGGTCAGGGTGTAGCCTTCTCCCACGCGCAGGAAACCGCCCACGGAGTCGGCTCCATCCACATCGGCGCCTTCCACCGTGATGGTTCCGGCATTGCTGCCCTCGCCGATAAACAGTCCCAGCGTGCTGTCCGCACCAACGGTGATGCTGCCGCCGGTTCGGTTTTCAAGCTCTGCAGCACTCGTGTCGCCGTCCAGGCTGCCCAGGGTCAGATAAGACCCGCTCATCACGTTGATCTCGCCGCTGTTCGTGAGCGTACCGCTGTCCAAACTCACACTCGCCGAGTATATCTCGATCAAGCCCGTTGCTTCATTGGTCAGGGTAACAGGATAAGCGGTATCAAAAATCGTGAACAGATTCGTGCCGGGCTGGAATGTCATGATGCCGCTGTTGGTGATGGAGCCGCCGTTGAGCTCAATCACACCGCCACCGCCGTAGTCCGTCACATCGTTATTCAGATTGATCACGCCGCTGTTGTTCACCACGCCCTGCAAAGTAGACGTTGTCGAGGGGGCCAGAACCAATACGGAACCGCTGTCCATCGTCAGGGTACCGCCGGTTTCCACATTCATCACCGACGGATCGCCGCTGGCGCCCGTCAGCCGGATCTCGCCGCCCTCGGAGCTGTAGACCACCGCACCGCTTTCCACGGTGATGAGCTGCTGGCTGGTGACTATGCCGGTATTATTGAGCGTGCCGCCCACCGTCATTGCAGCACCATCTTCAATGTCCACGCTGCCGCTGTTGGCGACGGTGGTACCCGCGGGGATCACAAGATTCACGGAGGTGCTTGCGGTCAGCGCACCGGCGATCTCCAGATCGCCGCCAAGTTCCGTATAGCCATCGGCAGGCGTTCCTGTCTCGTTGCGCAGGACCCACAGGTTCACGCGCTCCCCGATGAACTGCGGCGTCTGAGACAGCTGCAGCGCATCGCTCAGGCCGGCCCAGTCTGTAAAGAAGCTTTGACCGGCAGCTTCGTCAGCCACCTCCAGCAGATACACGGCCGTGGTGTAGCTCGCCGCCTGATGCTCCGGCACCTCGTATGTCACAGCGTTGTTATCCTCACAGGCGGAGGCAGACACCCAGATCACACCGGGCAGATCCGGCTGGGCCTCGATCACGCCGGTATACGCCCCTGCGATCTGGGGATCGGGATCCAGCGACACCTCCACGAACTCCGTGGCGTTATCACCGCTGCGCAGCAGTTCCAGCGTCACCAGAAGGCTCTCGGGCGCCGTCAGCCCGTCATCTCCCTGTTCCCAGAGGGCGCTGACCGTGCCGCTCAGCGTTACCGTTTGATCATCAAAGGCAATGTCGGTGAGGGCCAGCTCCGTAATAGCGCTGGGCTTCAGCACCCGGAATTCGGCGCTGCCGGAGGCAGACTGATAGTTATCGCTTGTGATATCCACCGTGACCCGGTAATCGCCCGGCGTGGTGGGCTGCTCATCCAGTGCGACCCAGCCGCCCTGTCCGTCGCTTGCCTCATAACTGGGGGTAAACGTAAGGGCGTCGGTACCCTTCAGCGTGTCGGCATCCACAAAAAGCTCACTCGGCACATCGGGATAATAGTCCGGCATGCTCACGGTGACATTCTGCAGCACCGCAGGATCCAGATTGGGGACCACCGTTTCTTCATATGCGTCATAGCCTGTCCGGCTGACCCGCACGCTTGCCTTCAGGTTGCGGCAGTCCGCCACATTGGTGACCGTGGGGCAGGTCTCCGTCCAGGTGACGCCGCCGTCCACGGAATATTCGACGAGATCTCCCGCTTCCAGCCCGTCGGTAACGGTCAGAACCGGCTGCGGCTGGCCGCTGTAGGTGCCGTTCAGCGCCGCGACGGTCACGGTGAAGGTGTTTGCATAGACCGTGGACTCCGCCGAGCCGCTGGTATCGTTATAGTTATCGCTGGAAATGCTCACCGTGACCCGGTAATCGCCGACAGCTGTGGGCTGGCCGTTCAGAGCCGTCCAGCCGCCCTGTCCGTCGCTCACTTCGTAAAGCTCCGTGACGCTGTAGCCGCTGTCATCGGGATAATAGTCGCCCTCCAGGACATAGGACACCTGAGGCGAATTGGCAGC
Organism: Oscillospiraceae bacterium; assembly: GCA_045537855.1. Lineage (GTDB taxonomy): Bacteria > Bacillota > Clostridia > Oscillospirales > Oscillospiraceae > UBA1774. The sequence goes on along the minus strand of JAZSQG010000353.1, from coordinate 4,142 downwards.
ATAGTCTCCCATCCGCACCGTCACAGTCCGGGCCGCCTTGAGCAGCGAAGGCATGAAGCTGGCTTCAAAGGGATTGCAGCCTTCCCGGCTCACCCGCAGGCTGACAATAAAGTCTTCACATTCCGGCACGGTGGTCACCGTGGGGCAGGTCTCCGTCCAGGTAACGCCGCCGTCCACGGAGTATTCGATGATGTCGCCGGCCTCCGTCCCGCCGGTAATGGTCACAACTTCATGCGCCATTCCGTCATACACTCCGTTGAGAACCTCAAGTTCCACACTGAAGTCGGGACTCATCACATCAAATTCCGCCGCAGCTTCCGCGCCTTCGTAGTTGTCGCTGACCACAGAGGCCGTCAGCCGGAAGTGGCCCACCTCGTCAGGCTCGCCCTGAATGGCGGTCCAGCCGCCGTTCCCGTCACTCGCTTCATAGTTTTCCGTCAGGCTGTAGCCGCTGTCGGTATCATACAGTTCGCCTTCGTAAATCGGCAGGACAGGCACGCCCAGATAGTAGTCCGCCACGGTCACAGTAAAGCTCCGGGGCGCAGGATTCAGCACAGGGTAATAAACCGCTTCCGTGCTGTCTTCCCCTTCTCTGCTGAGACGCACCGTGACTTCCAGACCTTCACAGTCGGCTACCGTAGTCACAGTGGGGCAGGTTTCCGTCCAGCTCAGGCCGCCGTCCAGAGAATACTCCACCGTATAGCCCAGCGCTCCGGCCATGCTCACAGTCACCACCGGGTGGGCCGTTCCGTCATATTCCGCATCCAGGGCCGTCACCACGGGGTCGCCGGGAAGGGCAGGCGGGACAGCGGGCCTTCCGGCGGGCACGCCGGGGATACCGTCATTGCGGAACACCTGGTCCACGATGGCGCCGCCATCGGTGTCAATGCCCTCTTCGGGCTGCACATAAATTTCGTAGTATTCCCCGGCTTCCTGCTCCTCCATCTCTTCCAGCTCCGCCTCGCCCATGCGCAGCACATAGTCCTGCACTTCGGGGCTCACCCGGTCCAGAAGCTCCCGGTCCTCCCGGAGGATGCGGACCACATAAGCGGGCAGGTCCTCCTCATTCAGGGGCAGCACCTGATTGTCTGCATCGCAGACGTAGTGGTCGGCTTCCACGATGACCACCCGGCCGCCTTCGTTATGGAGGGTGATCTCCACCCGGCCTTCCAGCACGGTGACCGTGGTCTCGCCGTTGCGCACACGCACCAGCACCAGGGTGCCGCGGATACCCGTGGTCATGGTGGAGGTGCTGATGTTGAAGCTCTCGCCGCCCAGCAGCTTTTCACTGACATTGGTCAGCAGGTCGCCCTCCAGCAGCTGCAGCTCCAGCTTTTTTCCGGAATCCTTCAGCTTCAGCATGGAGAAAGCGTCCAGCATCACGGCGCTCTTATCGTCCAGGCTCAGGTAGGCGGCGCTCTGCTGGCCGGTCTCCACCTCATAGCCGCTGTACAGCTGCATCCCCTCGGAATGGGTCAGCTTCCGCCCGCTCTCTTCCCGGACCTCCACATCCCCTTCCGCCAATACCAGACGCATGGTGGTAGCCTTCACCGCTCTGGCAGCCAGCGCCCCCGTGGGCAGTGCCGCCAGCATGATGAGGGCGGCCAGCACCGCCGCAAATACCTTCTTCCGCGTCATTTCGTTTCCTCCGTCTCACTGTTTTCCCAGGCATTGCTCTGCCGGAACAGGGCCAGCAGCTCGCCGTCCACTTCCCCGTACTTTGCCATGTCCTCCAGAATGCTCAGGGCCTTCTCATCGGGCATGGGCTTCTTGTAGGGTCTGTCCCGGGCGGTCAGGGCATCAAACACATCCAGTATGGTAATAAGCCGGACTTCCCGGCTGACTTCCTCACCGGCCAGGTGCCTGGGATAGCCCTTGCCGTTGGGATATTCGTGGTGCTGTGCTGCCCACTTGGGAACCATGGCATATTCGCCGGTGAAGTGCATCTTCTCCAGCATCCGGGAGGTCATGGAAGCATGACTTTCCATCACGGAACGCTCCTCCGGCGTCAGGGTTCCCTTGCGCACCCGCAGGGCGTGAAGTTCCTCCTCCGTGAGCCAGGGATGCGTTTCCCCCTCGGAGCTATAGCTTTTGCCGCCCAGGGCTTCCAGCCCCTCCAGCATCTCATCCGGCAGATAGCCGATGGTGTTTGCCGTTTCCACCAGCTTCAGAGCTTCCTCCAGTTCCGAGGAAAGGGCTTCCCATTCCTCCCGGCTGCTGCGGCCTTCCAGCAGATCGATTTTTGCCAGCAGCTGCATTTCCCGGAAGCGGTGCTGCACCCCTTCCAGCGCGCCGCCCAGGCGGGTGGCCTTGTCCATGACCTCCAGGGGAATGACCAGCTTGCCCACATCGTGGAGCCAGATGCTCATCAGCAGCTGACGGCGCTGGGCGTCGGAAAAGGTCCAGTCTGTATTTTGGTTGAGCCAGTCGATGAAGCGGCGGCCGTATTTCACCATGTTGCGGGTGTGGTTGGCGTTATAATGGCTCCGGGCATCCACCGCATCCACCATGACCTCCACGAAGGAGTCCAGGGTTTCCACGATCTCCTTTTCGTAGTTGGCGTTGGTGAGGCTGATGGCCGCCAGCGATGCCAGGGATGCGATGAGCTTCTCCCGCTCCTGAGGAAAGGCCGTCACATTGCCGGCCTTATCCCGGGCGTTGAGCAGCTGCAGCACGCCGATGATCTCGGAACGGTCATTTTCCATGGGCACCACCAGCATGCTTTGGCTGTGGTAACCCGTCATATTGTCATAGCGCCGGGCACCGGAAAAATCGTATTCCTCGCTGAGATAAACATCCGGGATGTTGATGAGCTTCCGGTCCATGGCGCAGCAGGCGCAGACATTCTGCCGCGTCAGAGCCACCGGCGGCAGATTCACCGGTTCATCAAAACCGGCGCCCCGGTAATAGCCCATGGACTCCGTGATCATGATTTCAAAGCGCAGCCCTTCCGGCACGCAGGTGTACAGCGTTCCGCCGTCGCAGCCGGTGAGCTCCATGCATTCCCTGAGAATGTGATTGAGCAGTTTCTCCTCGTCCTTTTCCGCACTCAGGTCAATGCTGATCTCCATCAGCTGCTCGTACTCTATTTCGTGCATATCACCGTCTCCTGTGACTTATTACAGACTGTAGCGGTCCAGTTCCCGGGCAAAGTGCAGCCGGGGGTTAAGCGCCCGAAGTCCGGGCAGCAGCGCATCCAGCTCCGCATCCGTCCTGTCCGGGGCGTGATGGGTCAGGACCGTAAGCCCCGCAGCGCAGCGCAGGCCGATAAGCGCCGCATCCTCCATGGCGCTGTGACCCCAGCCCCGACGGGCGGGGAGCTCCTCCCGGGTGTACTGCCCGTCAATGAGCAGCAGGTCACAGCCCCGGGCAAAGCGGAGAAAGCCTTCATCCTCCGCATCCAGCTCCGCATCCGTGGCATAGACCAGGGATTTTTCTCCGGCAGAAATGCGGTAGGCGCAGGCGGTACCGGGATGGGGCACCTGCAGGGCGCGGACCGTGAAGCCCCCTGCGGAGAACACATCCGCCCCTTCGATGCTGCGGTATTCCACCTTCGCCCGGAAGCTTTCCGGGCCCACGGGCCAGAGGGGCGGCTGCAGCAGGCAGCACAACTGCTCGCGGATGCTGCGCCCTTCCCAGCGGGGACCATAGACCGTAATCTCCCCCTCCGGGTCATAAAAGCCGGAAAAAACCGGAATACCCAGCAAATGGTCTGCATGGCTGTGGCTCAGAAGCAAGTGCATGCGCCCCGGACTGCGCAGTCGGCAGAGGCCGCTGCCCCCGTCCAGGATCAGGGTATCTTCTCCCCGGCGCAGGATGCAGCAGCTGGTATTGCCGCCGTAGCGCAGCGTGTCCGCCGTGCTCACACTCATGCTGCCCCGCACACCCAATATTTCCAGTTCCCAGCGCATGTTCTTCACCTCCGCCGCAGCACGCATCAGGCAAGATTTCGCTCATTGTAGTGTACACCAAGGCGAAAAAAAAGGGAAGTCTTTTTCCCCGTTTTTCCCTGAGAATACACAAAAAAACGCCCCTGTTCCCGGAGGTTCGGCGGACAGGGCGTAAGGCCGCCTCCTTCGGACAGAAAAAAGCTCCGCAGCCATGTTGGCTGCGGAGCTTTCAGCGTGTCGAAAAAGTATTTC
>JAZSQG010000250.1:0-2300 GCA_045537855.1 Oscillospiraceae bacterium | reverse complement strand
GCGCTCTGACACAGAGAATAGAGAAAAAACAAGCGCGCCGATCACACAAATTTGTGTGATCGGCGCGCTTGTTTTTTCTCTATTCTCTGTGTCAGAGCGCTTCCCGGGCAGCATACCATGCAATGAGCAGGTCTACCACTTCGCCGTAGCTCTGCACGCCGGAACTCAGCCCGTAGCTCTTGAGCATGCCGTCATAGACCTTTTCCGTGACCTGGGCGACCTTGGTCTCAAACTGCGCCCAGTAGGCATTGTTGTCCCGTATATCCTGCAGCACCGCCTCCGGCAGCTGCCCCAGCAGGGCATAGTAGCTGTCGGCGTCATGCCGCCACAGGGCGTTGCCCAGGTGGATGAAGCCAAAAAGGAGACCGCCGTAAACATAAGCATCGCTGCCGCTTTCCAGGCAGGCCAGAATGGCCACGAAATTGGCCTCCTGCTCCGAGGAGAGGCCCCGCTGGTGGGCCATTTCGTGGGCGGCGGTGGAGGGGATCATGCACAGGGGGATGTCCACATTCAGATTGGCCTCCCCGGTGAAGGGGAAGTAGAAGCCGGTGAAGTTGATGCGGCTCACCAGCCGGGAGAAAAACAGGGCCTTGGGCCGGCAGTCCCGCAGGGTCAGAAAGGGGTATTGGGCTTCCACGCCCCGGTAGATCTCCGGCGCTTCGTCCAGCAGGGTATCCAGGGGCACGGCGAAGCTGCCGTCCTCCTCCCGGGGAACCGATTCCGAAGCCTTTGCCAGCTCCCGGGTGAAAAAGGCCGTCACCTCATAGAGGTCTTTGGTGCTGCTGGGCTGCGCCCGGAGGCCGCTTTGAACCTGGAACCCGTCCAGATGATAGCTGCTGCCCAGAGAGAGGCAGAGGAGGAAGTAAATGGTCAGCAGCACTGCCAGCAGGAAGCTGATGCGCCGCCAGAGGGTCTTCAGCCGCCTGCCCCGATTGCGCAGCAGGCTGATGAGCAGCCAGAGAAGCCAGCCCAGAAGGGCAAGCACCCCCAGGGTGCAGATGAGTTCGCACACGGAGAAGGGCAGCGCGGCACAGACCCGGCAGATGGCCTTCCGGGCCCGGAGCGCAGCAAGGCCGATGCATTTCATCAGCGCTTTCTGTCCCGCCAGCAGGTGATAGGCTGCGCACAGCAGCGCCAGCAGCAGTATGTAAATGTGCCGTTTTTTCAGTTCCGCCACCTTCCGTGCCTCCTTTTCCGGGACCATTATACACCATCTCCGAAGCGCTGGCAACGCCGCAGCGTGGATGGTGGAAATTGGATATTTTGCCGGCCTTTCGCATAGGAATTACAAGGCGTTACAAACTGTGACGAAGAGGGCGGTAAAAATTACAGATTGACAACAAAAGCGAAAAGGTGTATGTTTACGGGGCTTTTTAACGACAGTTTTCGAGAAAGGCAAACAAAATGAGACAGATTTCGACTTATCTGCTGCGCTTCTGGGCAGCCCTGCTGCTGGGAGCATTGCTGCTGGCTCTGCCGGCGGCGGCAGCGCCCGCCACCTCCCTGTATTTCCGGGGCAGTCAGTTCAGCGCACAGCCCGGCGTATGTCTGGTGGACGGGGTGACCTATGTGCCCCTGCGTGCCTTCAGCGAGCAGGCGGACAGCAGCGCCGTGCTGGACTGGAATAAAGAGACGAAGACCGCCACCCTCAGCGGAGACGGGCTGGCCCTGCAGGTCAGCGTGGGCAGCAGCTATCTGGTGGCCAACGGCCGCTATCTTTACTGTGGCGGCAGCTGCTTTACCCGGGACGGGGGCCTGATGGTGCCCATCCGCCCCCTGGCGGAGGCCTTCGGCTTCAGCGTGGTCTGGGACGGAAGGAAGCGTGAAGTCCGGGTGGAAGGGGAACTGAAGCCCATCGAAAGCGGCGAGAGCTACTATGACGAAGACAATCTCTACTGGCTGAGCCGCATCATCAGTGCCGAAGCCCGGGGAGAAAGTCTGGAGGGGCAGATCGCCGTGGGCAATGTGGTGCTCAACCGCATGGCCAATGATTACTGGCCCGACGATGTCTACGGCGTGGTGTTTGACGACCGCTACGGCGTGCAGTTTTCTCCCACCGCCAACGGCACCATTTACGACGAGCCGGCCGAGTCCGCCGTCATCGCCGCGAAGCTGGCGCTGGACGGGGCCAACACCGCCGGAAACAGCCTCTTTTTCCTCAACGAGGCCATCGCCACCAGCAAGTGGATCGTGGAGAGCTGCGAGTTTGTAAAGACCATCGGCAATCACAGCTTCTATACCAAGGACGTGTGAGTCCCCGCGCCCCGGAAGCGGGGCAGCATGGAAAAGAAGGCACATAA
>JAZSQG010000318.1:0-2442 GCA_045537855.1 Oscillospiraceae bacterium | reverse complement strand
GCCCGTGGCGGCGGCAGTCTGCCCCCGGGTGCGCTTCACCGGCCGGGGCAGACTGCCCCAGCGTCCGCTGGGCCCGCTGGTGGAGGCCATGGAGGCCCACGGCGTGCGCGTTTCCCGCAGCTGGCCGCTGGAAACGCAGGGACTGCTGCAGCCCGGGGAATACCTGCTGCCGGGCAATGTCAGTTCCCAGTATTTCACGGGCCTGCTCATGGCCCTGCCCCTGCTGCAGGGGGATAGCCGCATCACCCTCACCACACCCCTGGAATCGGCGGCCTATGTGGAGATCACCCGGCATGTGCTCTCCCTGTTCGGCATCCGGGGCGAACTGGGCCCCGGGGGCATCCCCGGCGGGCAGCAGTACCGCAGTCCCGGTACCCTCCCGGTGGAGGGGGACTGGTCCGGCGCGGCCTTTTTCCTCTGTGCCGGAGCCATTGCCGGAGATGTGACCGTGACGGGCCTTGACCTTGCTTCCCCTCAGGGGGACAAGGCCATCTGCAGCATTCTCCGGGACTTCGGCGCCCGGGTGGATGTGCTGCCGGATGGGCTGCGGGTGCGCCCCGGAAGTCTGCAGGGCCGGGAAACGGACGTGAGCGAGGTACCGGATCTGGCCCCCGTGCTGGCGGTCACCGCCGCCTGCTGTCAGGGGGAAAGCCGTTTTACGGGTGCCGGACGCCTGCGCATGAAGGAAAGCGACCGCATCAGCTCCGTCTGCAGCCTGCTGCGCAGTCTGGGCGGGCAGGCGCAGGAAGAGGAAAGCGCCTTTTCCCTGCCCGGCGGGCTGCTCCGGGGCGGTGAAGTGGACGGCATGGGCGATCACCGCATCGTCATGTCCGCCGCCGTGGCCGCCTGCGGCTGCAGTCAGGCAGTTTGCATCCACGGGGCGGAGGCGGCGGCAAAATCCTATCCCGGCTTCTGGGAAGACTATCGGACTTTGGGAGGCGATGTGCATGTCCACTTTTGAACGCAGCATCCTGCCGGGAAGCAGACTGCAGCTGGAAATTTTCGGGACCTTTTATGGTTTGGAGATCGGCATGACCCTGTCCGGGCTGCCCGCGGGCGAAGCCGTGGACACGGAAATGCTGCAGCGCTTTCTGGACCGGCGCAGACCCGGCGCGGGCCCGGTCTCCACGGCCCGGAGGGAGGGGGATCGGCCCCTGTTCCGCGCGGGCCTGAAGGACGGGCGCAGCACCGGCGAAGCCATCCGGGCCGTGATCGAAAATACCGATATGCGCAGCCGGGACTATGCGGCCCTGGAAGACCTGCCGCGCCCCGGCCATGCGGACTATCCCGCCCGGGTAAAGTGGGGCGGCAAGCAGGATATGCGGGGCGGCGGTCCCTTCTCCGGCCGTCTTACAGCGCCGCTGTGCATCGCCGGGGGCATCGCCCTGCAGCTGCTGCAGCGGCGGGGCATCACCGTCGGCGCCCATGTGCTGGAGGCGGGGGGCGTGAAGGATGAAGCCTTCCCCCTGCTGCCGGACCGGGCCTGCCTGCTGGAACCCGGAAAAAAGCCCCTGCCCGTGTGCAGCGATGCGTCGGGGAAGGCCATGCAGGCCGCCGTGGCAGCTGCCGCCCGGGAGGGCGACAGCGTGGGCGGCATCGTGGAATGTGCCGCCATCGGCCTGCCGGTGGGACTGGGCGGCCCCCTCTTTGACGGCCTGGAGGGCAGACTGAGTCTGGCCCTGTTCGGCATCCCCGGGGTCAAGGGCGTGGAGTTCGGCGCGGGCTTTGCCGCGGCGAGGCTGCGGGGCTCGGAGAACAATGACCCCTACTATGTGGATCAGGACGGAAGCATCCGCACCCGCAGCAATCACAGCGGCGGCATTCTGGGCGGCATGAGCAGCGGCATGCCCCTCACCTTCCGGGCAGCCTTCAAGCCCACCCCCTCCATCGCCCGGGCGCAGGAAACGGTGCGTCTGAGCAGCATGCAGGGGGAAACACTGGAAATCCGGGGGCGGCACGACCCCTGTATCGTCTTCCGGGCGGTGGCAGCGGTGGAAGCCGCTGCAGCCATCGTATTGCTGGATCTGATACTGGAACAGGAGGAAGCCTCATGGACCTGAAAGAAATTCGCGGAAAACTGGATGAGATCGATGCATCCATTCTGGAGCTGTTCCTGCAGCGCATGGCGCTGGCAGATCAGGTGGCGGCTCATAAGAAGAAATTCAATCTCCCGGTGCTGGACAAGGGCCGGGAGCGGAGCATCCTGTGGGAGATGAGCCAACGGGCCGGCGAGCATGGGGATGCGGCCTATGCCCTTTTCACCCGGCTGCTGGACCTGTCCCGGGCAAGGCAGAATGCCCTGCTGGCACAGCCTTCCCCGGTGCTGGAGCGCATTGCCCGGGCCACGGCGGAGCCTGCGGAAAGCTTCCCCGGGAAGGCCACGGTGGCCTGTCAGGGGGTGGAGGGCTCCAATGCCCAGGCCGCCTGCGACAAGCTCTTCCG
>JAZSQG010000341.1:0-1561 GCA_045537855.1 Oscillospiraceae bacterium | reverse complement strand
ATCCGCAAGTCCTTCGGGGACCTGTCGGTTTTGAAGGATATCTCCCTGCAGGTGGAGGAGGGCGAGGTGGTGGCCATCATCGGCCCCTCCGGCTCCGGCAAATCCACCCTGCTCCGCTGCGCCACCCTGCTGGAAACCATCGACGGGGGCAGCATCGCCTATCTGGACGGGACTGCCGCATGGGAAGAAGGGGGCAGCGTGGTCTACGCTTCCAGCAAGGAGCTTCGCCAGGTGCGCAGCTGCTTCGGCCTCGTGTTCCAGAACTTCAACCTCTTCCCCCACTACAGCGTCATGAAAAACATCTGCGATGCGCCCATCAACGTGCAGAAGCGGCCCAAAGCGGAGGTAGAGGAGGAAGCCCTGGTGCTGCTGCAGAAAATGGGTCTGGAGGGCAAGGAAAATGCCTATCCCTTCCAGCTTTCCGGCGGGCAGCAGCAGCGGGTTGCCATCGCCCGGGCCCTTGCCATGCAGCCCCGGGTCCTCTTCTTTGACGAACCCACCAGCGCCCTGGACCCGGAGCTCACCGGGGAGGTGCTGAAGGTCATCCGCCAGCTGGCGGAAGAGAAAATGACCATGGTCATCGTCACCCACGAGATGGCCTTTGCCCGTCTGGTGGCCGACCGGGTCATCTTCATGGACGGCGGCGTCATCGTGGAGCAGGGCGGGCCGGAGATCATCGACAATCCCACCCAGGCCCGCACCCAGGCCTTCCTGCGCAAGCTGGGGCAGGGCCAGTAAGGAGGGAGAGCATGTACCGCACAGAACAGGACAGCATGGGGCCCGTGCAGGTCCCGGCGGAGCGCAGCTGGGGGGCACAGACCCAGCGCAGCCTCATGAACTTCGCCATTGGCTGGGAGACCATGCCGGAAGAGATCATCCGGGCCATGGCCCTGGTGAAGCTGGCTTCCGCCAAAGCCAACTGCCGCCTGGGGGTGCTGGACAAAGAGCGGGCAGCGGCCATTGAGGCCGTGTGCCGGGATATCCTCGCCGGCGGCCTGCAGGAGGAATTTCCCCTGAAGGTCTGGCAGACCGGCAGCGGCACCCAGACCAATATGAACCTCAACGAGGTCATCGCCCACCGGGCCAATGCCCGGGCCGGTGAGGGCCTCATTCATCCCAATGACCACGTCAACCGTTCCCAGAGCTCCAACGATACCTTCCCCAGCGCCATGCGCATCGCCGCCGCCGAGGCGGTAACGGCGCTGCTGCCGGAGGTATCCGCCCTGGAGAAGAGCTTCGCCGGGCTGGAAGCACGCTGGCCGGAGCTCATCACCCTGGGCCGCACCCATCTGCAGGATGCGGTGCCCATCCGCTTCGCCCAGATGGTTTCCGGCTGGCGGGTGATGCTGGAGCAGTGCCGGGCGCAGCTGAAAGCTGCCCTCCCCGGCCTCTGCGCCCTGCCGCTGGGGGGCACCGCCGTGGGTACCGGCCTCAATGCGCCCGCGGGCTTTGGCCGGCTCAGCGCCGCTCTGGTGGCGGAGGAGACGGGCCTTCCCTTCGTTACGGCAGAGAACAAATTCCACGCCCTCACCAGTCTGGACGCCTTCGTCTTTGCCCACGG
>JAZSQG010000162.1:0-5688 GCA_045537855.1 Oscillospiraceae bacterium | reverse complement strand
GGTCTTCAAGGGTGCTGCCGAGCAGGCCTATACCTACCACGGTGACCCCGGCAGCCTGCGCCTCACCGTCCGCGGCGGTGAATTGGAGCTGGTGTTCACCTACAACGAATACATGCGCATCTGCAGCGAGGACGGCCTTTCTCTGGTCTTTGAAGCTGCCCCCTACAAGCCCGGCGGCAGAGCGCCCGAAGCCTGCCACGGTGTCTGCGTCTATCCCGACGGCAGCGGCGAAGTGAGCTACGGCGCTTCCGGCAAGTTCCGCTTCCGCCCCCTGAAGGGCAAGGTGGAGGTGGAGGCCGTCCCCGCCCCCGGCACCGGCTATCAATCCCTCTCCGTCCGGCTGCTGCCGGATGAGGACGGCGTGCTGGATTTTGCCGTTCACGAGGATATGATCGAGTTCGGCCCCCTGCCCGAGCGCTATCCCCGGGTGGCGGAGCTGAAGCAGGACGGCTTTGACCGCTTCCGGGAGTTCCAGAAGGTCTACCGCAAGTCCGCCCCCGGCTATGAGGACGTGTTTGAGTATGCCTCCCACGCCGTGTGGTCCCGCCGCGTCAAGCCCGGCGGCATCTACCGGTCTCCCATGATCCTCATGCACTATGAATATCTGGGCGAGTGCTTCTCCTGGCAGCAGAGCTTCCACGGCATGTCCATGCTGGGCGATCCCAAGGAAGGCTGGCGGCAGATCTGCACCATGTTCGAGTACCAGAATGAGGAAACGGGCCAGCTCCCCGGCAATGTGGGCTACCTCACCGCCAATGCGGGCATCCAGCCCCCCATTCAGGGCTTTGCCCTGGATTACCTCATCCAGAAGTGCGGCGACAGCTTCCTCACCCCCGAAGAGTGCGAGCGGATGTATCCCAAGTTTGCCAAGTGGGTGAACTTCTGGGTGACCTACCGCAGCGCCGGCCGGGGCGATGACGTGACCATGATCGACAGCCCCAACGATTCCGGCTGGGACGATGCCACCATCTTCAAGGACGGCTTCCCCACGGTGAACGCCGACCTGGTGGCCTTCATGGTGGACCTGCTGGAGGCCACGGGCCGTCTGGCCAGAGGCTGCGGCAAGCTGGAAGAGGCCGATGCCTATCAGGCCCGGAGCGAAAAGCTCCTGAAGACCCTCATCGAGGAATTCTGGGACGGGGACAAGTTTGTCACCTTCCACAACGGCAAGGCTGTGGACAGCCTGTCCATCGCCTGCTATCAGCCCATCATTCTGGGCAAAAAGCTGCCCCAGCACATCATCGACCGCCTCTGCGAGCAGCTGGTGGAAGAGGAGCACTTCCTCACCTCCATCGGTCTGGCCTCCGAGAGTCTGCGAAGCGATGACTGCGATTACGGTACCAGCACCTTCGTCCATGGCCGCGTGGTGGCCCCCGTGCAGCTCTTCCTCTGCGCGGGCCTGAACCTGGCCGGCAAGAAGAAGGAAGCCGCCATGATCGCCCGCCGCTTCTGCGACCACGTGCGCCAGAAGGGCTGCATCCTGGGCTTCCCGCCCCGCACGGACTACTATGCCGCCACCGGCAAGCCCGTTTATATCGCGCCCGGTCCCGTTGCATCCGACGGCTGGCCCTGGTCCGGCTGGAATGCCTGCAGCGTGCTGACCCTGCTCACCTCCGTCATCCCCGAGGGAGAAGCGGAATAACTGTGCATCTTTCCTTCGCCCGGAGCCGCGACTGCGGCTCCGGGCGAGTCTTTTTTCAGGAATTTCCTGCCCCCGGGGGGAAGAAATAGGGTGAAATCCCGGCGTAGCTGTGCTATACTGGAAAAAATAAATAACCATTGGAGGTTCGCAGAATGAAAAAACTTCTTTGCCTCGTGCTGGCGCTCTGCCTGCTTCTGCCCCTGTGCCTGGCTTCGGCGGCGCAGGAAGCAGAATACACCGTCAGTCTGGGCGAAAGTCACAGTGCCCTTCTGGCAGCGGACGGCACCCTTTACACCTGGGGCGAAAACCGCTACGGCCAGCTGGGTGACGGTACCCTCATCAGCAAGATGGAGCCGGTGGCCGTGCTGACGGACGTGGTCAGCGTGGAGCTGGGCGGCAACCACAGCGCCGCCATCACCTCCGACGGCAGCCTCTATGTCTGGGGCTATAACTACTACGGTCAGGTGGGCGACGGCAAGCGCCTGAACGTGAAGTCTCCCGTCAAAATTCTGGACGATGTGGTGGGTGTGAGTCTGGGCGGCAACCACAGCGCCGCCATCACCTCCAACGGCGACCTCTATGTCTGGGGCTGCAACACCAACGGCCAGGTGGGCGACGGTTCCCAGCGCGTCCGCCCCGAGCCGGAAAAAATTCTGGAAGATGTGGAAAGCGTCTGCCTGGGCAGCGCTCACAGCGCCGCCGTCACCACGGACGGCAGCCTGTATGTCTGGGGCTGCAACACCAACTATCAGCTGGGCGACGGTACCACCTATATGCGCACCCGTCCGGTGGAACTGATGGACGGCGTGAAGCAGGTCAGCCTTGGTTCCTCCCACAGCGCCTGTGTCACCGAGGAAGGCGAGCTGTATGTCTGGGGCATGAACTCCAACGGCGAGCAGGGCAGCGGCAACAATGTGCCCGTGAAGGAGCCCACCCTGCGGATGGAAAAGGTGGCCGGCGTGGCCCTGGGCGGCTTCACCAAGAAGGTGGACGGCTCGGACAGCACCAGCTATTACGGCCACAGCGCCTGCATCACTGAGGACGGCGTCCTCTGGATGTGGGGCGGCAATGAAAGCGGCGAAGTGGGCACCGGCAAGCAGACCGATGTGCTCAAGCCCGTGGAAGTGGCGCAGAATGTCCTCTCCGTGGCTCTCGGCGGTGCCAACAGCGCCTATATCACGGAGGAAGGCATCTTCGCCTTCGGCCGCAATACCTACGGTCAGGTGGGTGACGGTCAGCGCAAGAACGTGCTGGAGCCCACCCTTGTGCTGGGGGATTATCTCGAGGGCGCCGGCGGGGAAGGCCCTGCTGCCCCCAGTGCCCCTCCTGCCACTGAGAAGCCCGACGCTCCCTTTGAGGGCTTCAGCGATGTGGCGGAAAGCGATGCCTGCTATGACGCGGTGAACGCCCTGTATGAAAAGGGTATCATGAACGGCACCGGCAACGGCCTCTTTGAGCCCGATGCCGTCCTGAACCGGGCCACCGCCCTCACCGTCCTCTGGCGTGTGGCCGGAGAGCCGGTGGTGAGCAGCACCTACAACCCCTTCAGCGATGTGCAGGATGGTGAGTGGTATGCCAAGGCCGTCCTCTGGGCCTATGAGAAGGGCATCGTCCAGGGCATGGGCGACGGCAGCTTCGGCACCTTCAGCCCCCTTACCAACCAGCAGCTGGCCCTGCTCATGTACCGCTTTGCGAAGCTTCAGGGCGAGGATGTGACCGTTTCTCAGGCGGATATGGACAGCTTCGGCGGTCTGAATATCGACAGCTGGGCCCTGACGGAAACGGTCTGGGCGCTGTCGGAGGGCCTCCTGCAGATCCCGGAGAATATGCCCAAGAGTGCGGCCGATCGGGCCACCGTGGCCACGGTCATGTACCGCTTCCTGGAGAAGTAAAAATATAAGCCAGTGTGTTTCAGCGCCCCGGAGCAGTCTTGCTCCGGGGCGCTTTGTCTGCGCGGCAGGGGCTGCAGAAAACGGGAATAAGGCGATGCTGCAGGCGATTCCACGGAAAAGTAATCGGCTATATGTATTTCTTTGAGAAATACATATAGCCGCCAGTGGATTTAACGAAGCCGATTCGATGGCTATACTAACTGATAGTTAGACTGCCATCTGTCGGGGGGATGCTTGTGGACGTTCTGAAAGTTGGAAAACGGATCCAGGAGGTGCGAAAGTCGCGCGGGCTCACACAGGCGGAGCTCGCACAGATGCTTGACTTGTCCACCAAGTATATCAGCAATATCGAATGCGGCTTCAAGACGCCGACACTCAATACCTTCGTTGCCCTTGCAAATGCCCTGCAGTGTGACGCCAACAGCCTCCTTTCGGATGTGCTGGATGTGACCACCGGGCAGGAGAGTGGAATGGTTTCCCGGAAGCTGCTGGCGCTCCCGGCCCCGGAGCAGCGCCGTATTCTGCACCTGCTTGAAGTGATGATCGATGACGCCGATCGTGGCTGAAACTTGAATTATCCCTGCGCCGTTCAGCGGCGCAGGGTTTTTTTGTTCGCTGCGACAGATTGCTCCATTTTTCGACAAGAATATCCTCTATGATAGTATTACTAAAAGAAAGATATATTTCCAAAGGAAATATAAAAGACGGGGGGAAGAGCATGTATACAGAGAAAGAACTGCGCGCTGCAGCCAAAGTCATCGGAAGAATCGCCCGTGCGCATCATAGATCGGAGGCGCAGGTGCGGGCGGATATGGAGGAGGCCATGAACTGCGGAAGGTTCCACCCGGACCCTGCCGTGCGGGCCCGCTGGGCAAGTTTTCGCTATGCCGGTGCCGAGCCGACTGCAGAGGAGTTTATCCTGTGGGTTTCCGCTTTGGCAAAGGCTGGGCCGGAGCGCTGCAGATAAACGAAAAACTGGACGTGCCGCGGCGGCAGGTGCGCCAGTCCCTGCCGGTAGTTGCCGCCGGGCGTACAAAAAATCCCGGGCCTGCGGTGCAGGTCCGGGATTCCTTTGTGTCGTTACTCGGCGGCCTCGGGGGCGGGAGCGGGGGCCTCGTCCTTCAGACCCTGCTGCTCGCGCTCGCGGTAGGCTTCCTTGCGGGAGAGGTTCAGACGGCCGCGCTCGTCCACGCCCAGGCACTTGACCCAGGTCATGTCGCCCACGTTCAGCACGTCCTCCACCTTCTCGGTGCGCTTGAACTCCAGATCCTTGATGTGGACCATGCCTTCCTTGCCGGGCATCAGCTCCACGAAAGCGCCGATGGGGATGACCCGGGTGACGCGGCCGTAGTAGTGGGCGCCGGTCTCGGGCACGAAGACGATGGCTTCCACCATCTTCATGGCCTTGCGGCAGTTCTCGATGTCCAGGGAGGAGAAGTAGACCATGCCGTCCTCTTCCACGTCCACCTTCGCGCCGGATTCGGCCACGATCTTCTGGATGGTCTTGCCGCCGCTGCCGATGACCTCGCGGATCTTCTCCACGGCGATGCGCATGCTGAGCATCTTGGGCACGGTGGGGGCCAGCTCGGCACGGGGTTCGGGGATGACGGGGAGCATGATCTCATCCAGGATCTGGATGCGGGCTTCCCGGGTGATCTCCAGCGCGGACTTGATGACTTCGGGGATGAGGCCGTCGTTCTTCAGGTCCATCTGGATGGCGGTGATGCCTTCCTTGGTGCCGGCGACCTTGAAGTCCATTTCGCCGTGGAAGTCTTCCACGCCCTGAATGTCGATGAAGGTGTTCCAGTCATCGCCGTCGGAGATGAGGCCGCAGGAGATGCCGGCCACGGGGGCCTTCAGGGGCACACCGGCGACCATGAGAGCCAGGGTGCTGCCGCAGACGGAGCCCTGGGAGGTGGAGCCGTTGGAGGAGAGGCCTTCGCCCACCACACGGATGGTGTAGGGGAACTCTTCCACGCTGGGGATACCAGCAGCCAAAGCCTTCTCGGCCAGGGCGCCGTGGCCGATCTCGCGGCGGCTGGCGCTGCGGGTGCCCTTGGCTTCGCCGGTGGAGAAGCCGGGGAAGTTATAGTGATGGATATAACGCTTGGTGGTTTCGGGCCAGATGGTGTCCAGCTTCTGCTGGGCTTCCAG
>JAZSQG010000370.1:0-11792 GCA_045537855.1 Oscillospiraceae bacterium | reverse complement strand
CCCCCTCCCCCAGGAGCGGGACGCCTGCTATCCCTGGCTGGAAGAGCAGATCCGCATCATCGACAAGTCGGAGGCCAAGCGGTCTTAGGAAGACAAATCCCCACTACAACTCCTTGGCTCACAGAACGACATGGCTACGATCCGACTCCCCCCTCCCCCAGGAGCGGGACGCCTGCTATCCCTGGCTGGAAGAGCAGATCCGCATCATCGACCCGAAACTGATCGTCTGCCTGGGCCGCATCGCCGCCATGCGCTTTATCCGCCCGGATTACAAGATCAGCGTGGAACACGGACAGTGGACAGAGTGGAACGGACGGGAGATCACCGCCATTTACCATCCTGCCGCTCTGCTCCGGGATCCCCGGCGCAGACCGGAAGCCTTTGATGACATGCGGGACATTGTCCGGAAGCTTCGGGCTCTGGAATAACAGCAGATCTTTCATCACGCGCCCCCGTGCACGGCACGGAGGCGCGTTTCTTATTTACACAATTCCGTTCAGAGGGTAACGCGGATAAACTTCTTCTTGCCGCGCTTGAGGACGATGCCATCGCCGCTGAGCTGCTCGGCGGTAAAGCGCAGCGTCAGGTCCTTCACCTTTTCACCGGCAGCCTCCACACCGCCCTGCTCGATATTGCGCCGGGCGTCGCTCTTGGAGGAGCAGAGACCACTGAGGACCAGCAGTTCGGAGATCCCGATGCTGCCGTTGGTCAGGTCGCTTTCCGCCAGCTGATGCGCGGGCATATCCGCTGCGGCACCGGCGGAGAAAATGGCGCGGGAAGCTTCCTGCGCCTTTTTGGCTTCCTCATCTCCGTGCACCATTTTGGTCAGCTCGTAGGCCAGCACTTCCTTGGCTTCATTGATGCGGGCATCCTTCCACTCTGCCATGGTTTCGATCTCTTCAATGGGAAGGAAGGTAAGCATGCGCAGGCACTTCATCACGTCGGCGTCGCCCACGTTGCGCCAGTACTGGTAGAACTCGTAGGGAGAAGTCTTATTGGCATCCAGCCACACGGCATTGCCGGCGGTCTTGCCCATCTTCTTGCCCTGGGAGTCGGTGAGGAGCGTAATGGTCATGGCGTGAGCATCCTTGCCCAGCTTCTTTCGGATGAGCTCCGTGCCGCCCAGCATGTTGGACCACTGGTCATCGCCGCCGAACTGCATGTTGCAGTCGTAATGCTGGTACAGATGGTAGAAGTCGTAAGACTGCATGATCATGTAGTTGAATTCCAGGAAGCTCAGGCCCTTTTCCATGCGCTGCTTGTAGCAGTCGGCCCGGAGCATGTTGTTCACGGAGAAACAGGCGCCCACTTCCCGCAGCAGCTCCACATAGTTCAGGTCCAGCAGCCAGTCGGCATTGTTGACCATGATAGCCTTGTCATCGCTGAAGTCAATAAAACGCTCCATCTGCCGCTTGAAGCAGTCAGCGTTGTGCTGGATGTCTTCCCGGGTGAGCATCTTGCGCATGTCGGTACGGCCGGAGGGGTCGCCGATCATGGTGGTGCCGCCGCCGATGAGGGCCACGGGCTTGTTGCCCGCCATCTGCAGGCGCTTCATCAGGGTCAGGGCCATGAAGTGACCGGCAGTCAGGCTGTCGGCGGTGCAGTCAAAACCGATATAGAATGTGGCTTTTCCGTTGTTCACCAGTTCCCGGATCTCTTCTTCGTTGGTCACCTGAGCAATAAGGCCTCTGGCCTTCAGTTCTTCGTAAATTTTCATGATTAACCGTTCCTTCTTCTGTTTTTATATGCCTGGGCAGCCTGTATGAGTTCCTCCGCGCTCTTCAGCGTGGTATCCGTCACCCGTTCGCCGCCGATCAGTCTTGCAAGTTCCCGGATGCGCCCATTGTCATCCAATTTCGTCACCCGTGTATAGGTCCGCCCTTCCCGGGTCTCCTTGACGATGGAGAACTGGGTATCCGCCGCAGCTGCCAGCTGGGGAAGATGGGTAATGCACAGGACCTGCCGCTCCATGCTGAGCTCCGACAGCTTTTCCCCCACCCGCTGGGCAGCGATGCCGCTGACACCGGTATCGATCTCGTCAAAGATCAGCACTTCCGGGTCGGAAGCGGCCCGCAGCACATTTTTCATGGCCAGCATGATGCGGCTCAGTTCGCCGCCGGAGGCAATGTGGCTCAGCCTCCCGGGCTTCTCGCCGGCATTGGCTGCCAGCAAAAAACGCACGGACTCTCCGCCGCCGGCGTCAAAGCCGTCGCCCCCTTTAGGGCGGAATTCCACCTGAAAGCGGGCACCGGGCATGCTCAGGTCCCTGAGTTCTGCCATGACCGCCTCGGAAAGGCGCTCCGCCGCCTCCTGCCGGTCCCGGGTCAGGGCGGCAGCCAGCTCCAGCAGACCTTCCCGCCGGGTATCCAGCTCCTGTTCCATCTTCGCCAGGCGCTCGGAAAGATACTGCACATCCTCCAGCTCGTTTTCCGCCTCTTCCAGGCGCTGCCTTGCAGCCTCCGCGCTGCCGTAGCGTCGGCTCAGCCGCCGGAGTACGGAAAGCCTTCCTTCCAGCCGGTCCAGCTCCCCGGGGGTGTAATCCAGCTCCCGGAGGGCGCTTTCGATCTGCTCGGCCATATCCTCGGCCCGGTATCGGAAATCGCCCATGTTCCGGGCAAGATCTCCGATGGTCTCCGCGATCCTGGCAGCAGACTCCACGGCGTTTTCCGCCGCTGCGATGAGGGACAGGGCGCCTTCCCCCTCATCTCCGCCGTACATACATTCATAGGCGCGGTTCAGCTTATCCGTGAGCTTTTCCGCGTTTTTCAGCAGTTTGACCCGTTCTTCCAGGGCTTCTTCTTCCCCGTCCTGGGGTTCGGCGTCCCGGAGTTCCCGGATCTCCCGCTCCAGCCGGGCTTCCAGCAATTCCTTGTCCGCCTCGCTGCGGCTGAGGGCTTCCGCCCGCTCCCGAAGTTCCCGGTAGGCGGCAAAAGCTTCTCCGAAGGCCGCTGCGCGGCTTTCCAGCCCGCCGTACTCATCCAGATAGCGGCGGTGGCTGCTTTCGTTCAGAAGATGTCTGCCTTCATTCTGACCGTGTACATCAAAGAGCAGCTCTCCCAACTCCCGCAGCTGCACCGTACCCACGGGGCAGCCGTTGATGCGGCAGACGCTCTTTCCGTCGGCACCGATGCGGCGGGTAATGACCACTTCGTCTCCCGGCTCCCAGGGAATATCCGCCGCTTCCAGCCAGCCCACGATGGCCGGGGAAAGGCTCAGCTCCGCAGTGACCCGGGCCGCTGCAGCACCGGTACGCACCAGCTCCCGGGATACGCGCTCCCCCAGTATGGCGCCGATGGCGTCGATGACGATGGATTTGCCCGCGCCGGTCTCGCCGCTGAGGACATTGAGACCCGGGCCGAACTCAATGTCGGCCTGCTCGATCACAGCAATATTCTCAATGTGGAGAACATCCAGCACTGTCCTACCCTCTTTTACAGCAAGTCATGCAGTTCCCTGCAGAACTGCTCCGCAGCGGCGGTGTCCTGCATGGCCAGGAACATGGTATCGTCACCGGCAATGCTGCCCACCATCCCATGGATCTCCATGGCGTCAATGGCGGCGCAGGCCGCACTGGCCAGACCGGACAGGGTCTTGATGACCACCAGATTCTGGGCGTTGGTAAAGGAAATCACCGATTCCCGGAAAATGGTACGCAGCCGATCGGCATGGTCGTTCATGCCGCCGTCAGCGGGGCTGACATAACGATAACTCCCGTCCTCCCCCAGTTCCTTCACCAGCCGCAGCTCCCGCATATCCCGGGAAACGGTGGCCTGGGTGCTGGGAAACCCGGAAGCCTTCAGGGCCTGAATCAGCTGATTCTGGGTCTCGATGCGTCTGGTGGAAATGATTTTCAGGATCTGCTCCTGGCGTTCACTCTTCATAGCCTGCCCCCTGCCTTACACATTCAGTTTGTTCTTTACGATCTCATAAAAGCTGGGTGAACGGACCTTCACCAGCTTCGTCACATAGTCGGATTTTTTCACATACACCAGGTCGCCCACCTGCAGGGGGAAGCTCTCTTCCCCGTCCACCAGCAAAATGCCGTCCTCGGATCCGATGACCTTGACGCTGGTACGCCGATCCCCCGTAAGTACATAGGCTTTGGCGGTGAGGGAATGGGCGCAGACCGGGGTAAGGATCAGATTCTCCGCCGTGGGCTCCACAATGGGACCGCCCGCTGACATGGAGTAAGCGGTGGAACCGGTGGGAGTGGCGATGATGATGCCGTCACCGGAGTAGTCGGAAATTTTCTGATTGTCTCCATAAGCCGTGAGATGAATGGCGTGGGCCGGATTCATG
This sequence comes from Oscillospiraceae bacterium, assembly GCA_045537855.1. Taxonomy (GTDB): domain Bacteria; phylum Bacillota; class Clostridia; order Oscillospirales; family Oscillospiraceae; genus UBA1774. Next base: position 7,493 of record JAZSQG010000370.1, on the reverse strand, counting down.
CGGGTAACCAGCGCTTCGTTCAGGCCAAAGCCCCGGTACACGCAGTCATCGCCCCGCCGCACCTCCACATCCAGCATCATGCGGTTTTCGATGGTGAAATCGCCGTTGAAAACGTCTTCCACCCGCTCCAGCTGTTCCAGCTCCAGGCCGGTGATGAAACCCACCTTGCCCAGGTTGATACCCAGCATGGGGACCGCGTTCCGGGCAGCCAGCTTGGACATGTGGAGAAGCGTTCCGTCGCCCCCCAGGCAAAGGAGCAGGTCGGCACCGCGTATGGCCTCTTCCGGGTCGGAGCAGAAACAGGTCATGTCCAGATCCGCGGGAGGCTGCCCGCCGAAGGGCAGAAACGCCTTGGCCCAGATGCCCCGCCGCTGCAGGCGGGCCAGAAGTTCCCGGGTAACCTCCATATCCGGGTCCCGTTTGATATTGCAGCATATCAGAATGCGTTCCATCTCAGTACATCTCCTTGTGGGCAGCCGCCACGATGGCCGCCGTGTCCGGCAAAGCCCGGATGTCGCTTTGCCCGGCTGCTCCGCCGCCCTTCACAAGACAGGCCAGGAACTCCAGATTCCCCTCCTGCCCCCGGATGGGCGACCAGCTCAGCCCCTTCAGCCTGAGACCGAAGGCGGCCGTATAATCCAGGAAGTCATCCAGCACGGCCTTGTGGACCGCCCTGTCCCGGATGACGCCCTTTTTTCCAAGCTTCTCCCGCCCCGCCTCAAACTGGGGCTTGATCAGGCACAGGATCTCCCCCTCCTCCGTGAGCAGTTCCCGCACGGCGGGCAGAATGAGGCGCAGGGAGATAAAGGATACATCGATCACCGCCAGCGAGGGCCGCTCCGGCAGGTCATCCGGCGTGAGATAGCGCACATTGGTACGCTCCATATTCACCACCCGGGGATCCTCCCGCAGTTCCTGCGCCAGCTGACCGAAGCCCACATCCACGGCATATACCCGCCGGGCACCGCCCCGCAGGAGGCAGTGGGTAAAGCCCCCGGAGGAGGCGCCGCAGTCAATGCAAAGCTTCCCTTCCGCAGAGACGGCGAATTCCGTCATGGCTTTTTCCAGCTTCAAACCGCCCCGGCTGACATATTCCAGCGGGTCCCGCAGCTCCAGGACGGCCTCTTCTTCACACAGCTGGCCGGCTTTTCCGGCCGCCTTCCCGTCCACATACACGCTGCCCTTTCGGATTTCGTCCTGAGCACGGGAGCGGGTGGCACACAGTCCCCGCTGCACCAGCAGCAAATCCAGCCGCTGCTTCATGTTAAAATCTCCATGGCACGGCGGGCAATGCTCTCCCGGTCCAGCCCGCAGCGTTTGCGCTGCTGGGCCACGCTTCCCTGCCGGGTGAACTGCATCCCCAGATTCAGGGCGTGTACCTGCCTGCCGGGCAGCAGCGCGGCAAGTTTTTCTCCCACGCTACCGGCGGAAACACAGTCCTCCACCACAAGGATGGGCCCCGCCGCTTCCGTTTCGGCCAGAAGTTCTTCTGTGGGAAGGGGCGCAATGCGCCCCAGCTTCAGGACCCGGGGAGCATGGCCCGCAGCCGCCAGCAGTTCGGCTGCCGGCAGCACTTCCTCCGTCATGGAGCCGTAGCACACAAGGGTCAGGGTTTCCCCGCTGCGCAAACACTTCAGCGCTGCGGTGCCACCCTCCCGATAGCTGCCCTCCCCGCCCCGGGGATAGCGCACCGCCACCGGCCCGTTCATGGCCATGGCTTCCGCCAGCATATCCCGCAATTCGGCAAAGGATGCGGGGCTGTACACCGTCATCCCGGGGATCTGGCTGAGATAGCCCACGTCAAATACGCCGTTGTGGGTCTCGCCGTCGGCTCCCACCAGTCCGGCCCGGTCCACGGCAAGGACCACGTTCAGTCCCAGCAGGGCCACGTCCTGCAGCAGCATATCATAGGAACGCTGCAGGAAGGTGGAATACACGGCGAATACGGGCTTCAGGCCCTGTTTGGCCATCCCCGCGGCCATGCTCACGCAGTGGCCCTCCGCGATACCTTCATCGAAAAAACGCCCGGGAAAGCGCCTGTGAAACTCCGTCAGGCCCGTCCCGTCCTCCATGGCTGCGGTAATGGCCACGATGCGCTCATCCCGCTCTGCCAGTTCGCAGAGCTTTTTTCCGAAGACCGTGGAATAGCTCTCCTTCCCGGATGGAACGAGACCTGCAGCCGGGTCAAAGGAACCCACCCCATGGTAAAGCCCCGGGTCCTCCTCCGCCGGGAGATAGCCTCGGCCCTTTTGGGTCACCACATGCAGCAGCACCGGCTCCCGGTACTCCCGGGCCACCTTCAGCATATAGGAAAGCTCCTTCACGTTGTGCCCGTCCACGGGACCCAGATAGCGCAGCCCCATTTCTTCAAACATGGTGCTGGAATAGATGGCGGATTTCAACCGATTCTTTGCGGCCTGAGACAGGCGGAACAGACGCTTTCCTCCGGGGAGGGCGAACATCAGCTTCCGATACAGCTTTTTCAGCCGGTAATAACCGGGGCGCACCCGCTGCCGGGTGAGAAACTTGGCCATGCCGCCCACAGTATGGTTGATGGCAATGCCGTTGTCATTGAGAATAATCAGAATGGGCTCCTTGCTCTGCCCTACGCTGTTGAGACCTTCGTAGGCAAGACCACCGGTGAGAGCTCCGTCACCCATGACGGCCACCACATCGTAGGCTTCTCCCCGCAGGGTCCGCGCCCGGGCCATACCCAGAGCCGTGGAGACCGCGCTGGAGGCATGCCCCGCCACAAAGGGGTCTGCAGGAGATTCCTCCGGCTTCGGGAAGCCGGAAAGACCGCCCTCGGTACGCAGACCGGAAAACTCCTCCAGACGACCGCTGAGCAGCTTATGCACATAGCTCTGGTGACCCACGTCAAAAAGGATGCGGTCCTCCATGGGGTCAAACACATTGTGCAGCGCCACCGTCAGCTCCACCACGCCCAGATTGGACGCAAGATGGCCGCCGTTTTGAGAAACCACCCGCAGGATCTCCTGCCGCAGCTCCCCGCAGAGCGTATTCAGTTGCGCCAGGTCCAGAGCGCGTATATCCTCCGACCGGCGGATGTGTTCCAAAATGCTCAAAACTCTTCCTCGAAATACAAAACATTACCGAAAGTATATCAGGTTTTCGGATGGCTTACAACGACGAAAACCGGAAAATATTCATTTCCGCATGGATTATTCACTATTTTTCCGCATTGACGCCCGTATCCGGCGGCGGGAGGGGCATTTCCGGGCAACAAAAAAGCCCATCCTCCGCAATTCCTTGCAAGAGGACGGACAAAGTCCGCGGTACCACCTCTCTTCGCCCGCGCCTTGCGGCGCAGACCTCGTGAACGCACCGGAATTCCGGGACATCCTGCCTCTGTAACGGGAGGACCCGGCGCAGCCTACCGGGCACAGGGCCTTTCGGTGCGCTGCTCTCGGGACGTATTCACGCGGAAGCACCTCACCGCCTCGCACCACCCGGCGGCTCTCTGACAGGTTCTTTCCGGCTACTGGTTCCCGGTCACTGCATTTGACATGGCACAGTGTATCAGTTTATCGGCACAATTTCAAGACAAAACGCAGCATTATAGTTTGCTGTGCGGCATGTTTCAAAGCAATCGGCTCATCAGACGGCAGAATTCCTCTGCCGCAGCGCTGTCCGCCAGCGCCACAAACACCGTATCGTCTCCGGCCAGGGTCCCCAGCACCTGAGGAAAGGCCATACTGTCCAGCGCCCCGGCGGCAGCAGAAGCCAAGCCCGGCAGGGTGCGGATGACCACCAGATTCTGAGCGGTCCGATAAGAGGAAACGCTGTGGGCAAACACCCGGTACAGACGTCCCTCCTGCTCCCGGAGGCTTTTTCCGGGTGCACGGACATAACGGCGGCTCCCGTCCGCCTGCAGGGCGCGGCGGACCTGCAGTGCTTCCAGGTCTCTTGACACCGTGGTCTGGGTGGCGGGAAAGCCCGCTTCCTCCAGCTCCCGGATAAGCTGGCTCTGGGTCTCCACCTGCTTTTCCGCAATAATACGCAGGATCATCTCCTGCCGCTTTGCTTTCACGCCTTCACCGCCCCGCTCCATACTGCCCGCCCCTCCGAACAAGCACATGCCGCATGCAGCGCACATCAGGACAGCAGGGCAGTATCACGGCGCTTTCCCTGCAGCGCTTCCGGGAGCGGATGCCTCAGTATAAATTAGTAATTATTCATTGTCAAGGCGAATATTTGCATTTTGTTTCTTTTTCTGTGGAACACGCGGATATTCGCGGAGTATTTATGCAGATTCACGGTTTATTCTTCCCGGGCCGCGTTCAGCAGCGCGGTAAACAGCATCTGGGCATCTTCCCGGCTCCAGGGCTGAACCCGGGGCTGATAGCCGCTGTCCTCCAGCAGCTGGGGGCCCTCTTCCCCGCAGAGCATCAGGGCAGCGGCGTATACGGCCTCCAGATTGGTACGAAGCTGCTGCGCATCCCCAGCCGAGGCTGCGTAACTGCGGCAGGCTCCGTCCGCCAGCATGGCAGGCTCCGCAGCCGTCTCGGAATACCAGTCCAGCAGTCTTCCCGCCAGTTTCGCAGCCCGGAGGCTGCTTCCTGCGGCGTCCGGCACGAAATTCCGCTGCACATCGCTGAGCATCTGCAGCAGCGCAGTTTCCCCCATGAGGCGGAAACTGCCCAGTGCCTCCTGCACCGCGCCGGGCAGAGGCCCGTCCCCGGGCAGGCGGGTCTCCAGCAGCAGGCGGCGCTCCCCGCAGTCGAGAATATAATACCAGTGTTCCCCTTCTTCCATTACGCTGCGCAGGGCGGATACCGGGTAGGGCTCCGCCCCCAGCTGCTCCGTGCGCAGCTCCCAGGCCCCCTCCAGCTGCAGAAGCAGCTGCTCTTCCAGCTCCTCCGCGCTGCTCTCCCGGAAGCAGCGCACGGTAATGGCGGGCTGCTGCGAATGTACGGTGCGGAAGCTTTCGCTTCCGTCCGTTTCCGTTGCCCGCAGCAGCGCTGCATCGTAGTGCATGCTGTAGCCGTAGGCGCTGTTCCAGGCATTGAGACCCGCACCCTGTGCCTCCGGGGAGGGCGAGAGCAGGCCACCGTCTTCCGGTGCAGCGGAGGGCGACGGAGTAAGTTCGGGAGAGGGCCGGGGCGTCATGGACGGGTTCGCAGAGGGCGTCATGGAGGGCGTGGCGCCGGGCGTTGTCCCCTGTCCGCCCGAGGCAGAGCCCTGCCCGAGATCATTGGTGCAGCCTGCAAACAGGGCGCAGATCAGCCCCAGGGCCAGAAGCAGCGCACAGAGTTTTTTCATAAAATTCCCTTCTTTTCGTTGAGCTTTCCGCCGGAAAGGCGCCGCAGCGGCGCTTTCTGTGGATACCACAGTATTCCACGGACCTGGGGGAATTTATGCAATCAGGCTGCATACAGGCAGCAAAAACGGCCCTCGGAAGGATTCCGAAGGCCGTTGAGGCACTTACTTACGCATCGCAGTTTTCGCAGTTATGGAACACGTTTTCCACGTCGTCGTTGTCGTCAAACATCTCCAGCATCTTGGTGAGCATCTTCAGATCATCTTCGCTTTCCAGCGTGACGTAGTTCTGAGGCACCTTTTCCACCTGAGCAGACAGGAACTTGTAGCCCTTGGCTTCCAGGGCGGAGCTGACGGCAGGGAACGCGTCGGGATCGGTGTAGACCACGAAGGCGAACTCATCGTTCTTCAGGTCATCGCCGCCGGCATCCAGCACGTCCATCATCACGCTGTCTTCGTCCAGCTCCTGATCCTCATTGTCGATGACGATCACGCCCTTGCGGTCAAAGGACCAGCTGACGCAGCCTTCAGCACCCATGTTGCCGCCGTATTTATCGAAATAATGGCGAACCTCGGAAGCGGTGCGCTTCCGGTTGTCGGTGGTGGCATCCACAATGATGGCCACACCGGAAGGCCCGTAGCCTTCGTAGGTAACGCGCTCGTAGTTTTCAGTACTGCCGGCACCCAGCGCCTTTTCAATGGTACGCTTGATGTTGTCATTGGGCATGTTGGCAGCCTTGGCCTTTGCCACAACCGCCGCAAGCCTGGAGTTGTTGGCCGGGTCACCGCTGCCGCCTTCCTTGACGGCCACGATCATTTCACGGGCAATCTTCGTGAAGGCCTGCGCGCGCTTGGCGTCCGCGGCGCCCTTTGTCTTTTGGATATTATGCCATTTGGAATGTCCAGACATCGGATTTTCCTCCCACTGTAATATACCCGGATATCATACAACAGGAAGCGCGCTTTTTCAAGGCAAAATACGCAGAAAGCGGAAGAGCCGCAGGTTTTTTTCGGCCCTTCCGCTGCTTTTTTCATCTCTGCCGGGCGATCAGCAGGAGCTGACCCGCTTCCGGCTGCTCCTCCGGCCCCAGTTCGTTCAGCTGCCGCAGCAGCTGCTGGCTCACCGCTCTGCGCTTTCCCAGGGACCAGAGACTGTCCCCCTCCGCCATCCGGAGGACGGAAACGGAGGGCGCTTCCCCGTCCCCCGCGGGACGCTCAGAGTCCAGCTTCGCCTGACTCAGAAGAACCAGCTGCTTTTTTTCGCCTCCCGCCGCCCGGAAAGAAACGGGGACGCGCACTTCCGCGCCGCTGCCGGTCACGGAGGCTGAAACGCTGCCCGGCTGAATACGCAGCCCCTCCCCCGCCGCAGGCAGCGGACAGCGCGCTTCTCCCCTGCCCGACAACACCGATACCCTGCCGTCCTCCCCGCAGCAGAGGACCCGGGCTGTCAGACTCACTTTGCACTGCCCCTCTTCCTGCCGGGGTTTTGCCAGCATCAGGGATACATCAGCCACATTGCCGGGTGTCTGCAGCCCGTCCAGCACGATGCGCACACTGTCTTCATAGCCGCTGTGCTGCACATCACTTTCCAGCACAGCCGTTTCATAGCTGCCTTCCATGGCATGCTTTGTGCTGTAGGCATCGGAGATCCAGCTGAGCTGCATGGGGCTGCGCAGCACCGCCTGCGCCACTGCCCCCACCTCCAGCGTGATGCTCCCGGGCTCCGATGCATCCACATGGAGGCCGGTGAAGCTGAGCTCCGCCTCCGCCGTGCTGCCCTCCCGGCTCCCTTCCAGCTCCAGGATCACGGAATAGGGCGTGCGGAATTCCGCAGAAGTCAGCCTTCCGTCGCTGCCCAGATAGCAGATATCCGCTGTCAGACTGCCCCGCAGGATGAGCTTTGCCCCCACGGCGCTGCTCTCCTCCTGCAGCAGGCGAAGCCGCGTATGGAGGACCTGCTCCACCCCCGCCTTCCCTGCGGGCAGCAGAAATTCCTCTCCGGCACTGAAGGTCTTTTCCGTCACCTCCGTCACAGGGGAGAAATTCCCCGTTTCCTGCCGCACTTCCAGCTACGTATCCCCCGCGCAGCGCACATTCCGGCGCAGCTGCCGGGGCAGATAGGCCCGGCCGGTGACCAGCACTTCCCAGCGCAGCAGGAGCTTCCGGGAATTGAGCATGCGGCTCTCCGCACTCATAAGCCGCAGGGACACAAC
>JAZSQG010000174.1:0-5112 GCA_045537855.1 Oscillospiraceae bacterium | reverse complement strand
ATGCGCATCAGACCCTGTTCGTTGACATAGTTGATAAGCTCAAAGAGGCGGGAGACCCGCTGGCCGGTGAGAGCGGAGATGAACACGATGGGGGCGTAGGTGAGGAAACCCAGATCCCGGCGGATGTCATCGCGCATCTTGTCCATGGTCTTGGTGTCCTTTTCGATCAGGTCCCACTTGTTGACCACGATGATGCTGCTCTTGCCCGCTTCGTGGGCGAGGCCCGCCACCTTGGTATCCTGCTCGGTGACGCCCTCCCGGGCGTCCAGCATGATAAGGCACACATCGGCCCGCTGAACGGCGGCTTCGGCCCGCATAACGCTGAACTTCTCAATGCGGTCGTCCACCTTGGAGCGGCGGCGGATGCACGCCGTGTCGATGAACAGATACCTGCCCATATCGTTTTCAAAGTAGCTGTCCACCGCGTCCCGGGTGGTGCCGGCGATGTCGCTGACGATGACCCGCTGCTCGCCCAGGATGCGGTTGGTCAGAGAGCTTTTGCCCACATTGGGACGGCCGATGATGGCCACCTTGATGGTGTTATCCTCCTCTTCTTCCGCATCGGGAGGGGGGAAGTGGACCAGGCAGGCGTCCAGCAGATCGCCGGTGCCGTGACCGTGCACGGCGCTGACGGCGATGGGTTCGCCCAGACCCAGGTTGTAAAATTCGTAGAAGTCGGGGTCCGTGGGGCCTACGGAGTCCATTTTATTCACAGCCAGAACCACGGGCTTTTTGGCCCGGAGCAGCATGTTGGCCACATCCATATCCGCCGCCGTGACGCCGGTGCGCACGTCCGTCACCAGGACGATCACATCCGCCGTGTCGATGGCGATGCCCGCCTGTTCCCGCATGAAGAGCAGCAGTTCGTTATCCGTCTTGGGTTCGATGCCGCCGGTATCCACCATGGTAAAGCTGCGGCCGCACCACTCGGCATCGGCATAGAGCCGGTCGCGGGTGACGCCGGGGGTATCCTCCACAATGGAGAGCCGCTTGCCTGCCAGCTTGTTGAACAGCAGACTCTTGCCCACATTGGGTCTGCCCACAATGGCGATCAGAGGTTTTCTTCCCATATGCAGTCCTGCCTTTCCGTCAAATCTGCCGCCGGGTCATAACCCAGGAAGGCGGCGAGAAGGGCCCGCCCCTCGTTGAGGACGGGAATGATGGGAACGCCCAGCGCCTGGCTGAGCGCTTCCGGACGCACATCGTCCAGGAACATATCGCCCCCGTGTCGGAGCATGTTGGCGCTGATGAGCAGCCGTTTGCCCAGGGGCTTATCGCTGAGCGCGGCCTGCAGATCCTGCCCGGTGAGCAGACCTGCCACGTCCACGCTGCTGCCGAAGAAGCGGTTTTCCACACAGTAGACCTCCGCATCCACAGCATACCACGTTTCTTTGAAAATTTGAAGCAGTTTTCTCAGGAGCGGCGCAGCGGCGGCGCCGGTGGCGATGGAAAAGGGTGTGGGAACGGGGTCGTCGGCCTTTCGGGGGCCCAGCGCCTCCAGCTCTTCCAGAAATTCGTCCTCCAGCGAGCGGAGCATGCCCACGCCGTTTTCAAACTGGGGGAAGCCTTCATAGTATTCCCAGGGGGGCAGTTCCAGGCCCGCCTTCCGATAGAGTTCGTCCCCGCAGCAGAAAATGCGGGTGCCGTATTTTTCCCTGCACTGCCCGGCGAAGGCGTCCACCTGGGCGATAATCTCACGGGCTTTTTCCCTATCCACCGGCGTCAGAGGCGTGAGACCGTCCCGGTGGCGGGTGAGGCCCACGGGCACGATGCTGACGCTGTCCACCGCAGGGTAGAGGGCGGCAAGGTCCGCCATGCTCCGCTCCAGCGCCGCGCCGTCATTGTAGCCGGGGCACACCACGATCTGGCAGTCCATGTGGATACCCGCCGCGGCGAAGCGCTCCATGATGCCGTAGCCGGCGCCGGCCTGGGGATTGCCCAGCATGCGGCAGCGCAGCTCCGGCTCCGTGGCCTGCACGGACACGTTGATGGGGCTGATGCGCAGATCGATGATCCGCTGCTGCTCCCGGGCAGAGAGATTGGTCAGACTGATATAATTGCCCTGCAGGAAACTGAGGCGGGCGTCATCATCCTTGAAATACAGGCTCTGGCGCATGCCTTTGGGCAGCTGGTCGATGAAGCAGAACACGCAGCGGTTCACGCAGGAGCGGGGCTTGTCCATGAGGCCCAGATCGAAATTGAGACCCAGAGGTTCCCCTGCGTCCTTCTTCACTCGCAGGCGCTTGTGCTTTCCTTCCCGGAGAACTTCCAGCAGGAGTCTGGCATCGGCGCTGTGATAGCGGTAATCCAGCACGTCCCGAATCTCGTTTCCGTTGATGGTCAGCAGTTCGTCGCCGGGGCGCAGACCCGCCTTAGCAGCGGGGCTTTTTTCGTCCACTGTGGAGATGCGCTGAGCCATGGCGGCCCTACCTTTCCGCCGCAAAAGCGGCTTTGAAATGACGAAAGCAGAGGGAACCAAAGTCCCCTCTGCCTCTGTGCCGACTTATTTCGCTTCCTCAACCTTGAGGACGGTTTTGCCCTTGTAGGTCCCGCAGTTCTTGCAGACCCGGTGCGGCAGATGATAAGCACCGCACTTGGGGCAGGCGACGAGGGCAGGAGCCTCCAGCTTCCATACGGAGGAACGCCTCTTATCTCTTCTCGCCTTGGATACCTTTCTCTTCGGAACAGCCATTATGACACCTCCTGTTTTACTGTTGTTCTAATAGCTGTCCTAATACAGCTAATCGGGAATCGGGCTCAGGCCTGCAGGCGCAGGGCCCATCGTTCAGATTCTGCCCGCAGGTGGGACAGACGCCCTTGCAGTCAGGGCGGCAGAGGAGCTTGGTGTCCAGCCCCAGAACGAAAGCGGTGGAAACCACCTCGTCCAGGTCGAGCCCGCAATCCTCCAGAAGATACACATCCGGGTTTTCTTCGTCCTGCAGTTCATCTGCCACGGCAGTGTCCAGCGTTACCAGCTCGTCGCGGACGTACTCCGTTCCGCAGCGGTCGCAGATGCACTGAAGCTTCGCACCGGCAGAGCCTGTCAGGGTGAGAACACCGGCCTGGCTGGTCACCTTTCCCTCAGCCCGCAGGGGGGAGAGAAAGCGGGTGATGGACGGAAAGTCCAGCCCCTCCGGGTCAAGCGTGTATTGAAACGGGATCACCCCGTCTTTGTCGAGGATATCCTTGAGATCAAGACGCATGACCTGGCCACCTCTGTCCGGTTTCACGAAAAAACGGCATGGTTCTTCACTATTAAGCCCGATTATTATAATGTCTTCCGGTTGCTTTGTCAAACGTTTTCTGGAATTTCTGAAGATAATTTTTGCTTGCAAATGTCCGGAGTATTGTATACAATTTATTAAAATGCCCAAGTGCGGCCCGAATGCGGGTCTTTCCCGCACCCGGAAGGGGAAAGGAGCGTCTGGAATGGAACACAGATACAGTGTAAAATTGTTTATTTTGGTCAACGAATTCAATCTGACAAAGGTCTACACGCCCCCGAATTACGAGCATGTCCGGGTCGTGACTCCGGACCTGAACCGTCCCGGGATGCAGCTGGTAGGATTTTTCAGCCATTTTGATAACGAGCGCCTGCAGCTGATGGGCACCGTGGAGATTATGTATCTCAAAACGCTGCCCTCTTCCGAGCGGCGCAAGATTTTTGCCGAGCTGATGAAGCGGGGCATCCCCGCGCTCATCATCTGCCACAGCATGGAGGTCTATCCCGAATGTCTGGAGATGGCCCGGCTGTACGAAGTGACCCTGCTCACCACGGAGCTGGATACCTCCGTGTTTGAAGCGGAGCTGATCACCACCCTGAATGTCTATCTGGGCCCCCGGATCACCCGACACGGCACCATGGTGGAGGTTTACGGCGAGGGCATCCTCATCACCGGGGAAAGCGGCGTAGGCAAGAGCGAGACGGCCATTGAACTGGTCAAGCGGGGCCACCGGCTCATTGCCGATGACGCAGTGGAGATCAAGAAAATTTCCTATAACACCCTCTTTGCCCAGGCGCCCCCCCTCATTCAGCACTATATCGAGCTGCGGGGTATCGGCGTGGTGGACGTGATGCGCCTCTTCGGCATGGGCGCCATCAAGTCCCATCAGGAGCTGGACCTGATTATCGGCATCGAGCCCTGGCAGGACGGGATGATGTATGATCGCCTGGGTCTGGACAATCAGACCACCACCCTCATGGGTGTGAAGGTGCCCACTGTGACCATCCCGGTGAAGCCGGGGCGGAATCTGGCCGTCATCATCGAAGTTGCTGCCATGAACAACCGCCAGAAGAAGATGGGCTACAACTCCGCTCAGGAATTCACCGAGCGGATCAACCGTCATTTTGCCGAGAGCATGAGAAACGGAGCGGGCAATGACTGACGCCCTTACCGCGGCGATACGGAAGGAACTGCCGGAGCTTCCCCTGCTGGAGGAGGAGCCCCTGCGGAAATATACCAGCTTTCACATCGGCGGACCGGCAAAGCGGCTTCTGCTGCCCCGGAGCGCCGAAGAACTCCTCAGGCTCTGCTGCCTGCTGCGGCAGCTGGGTGAAAAGCCTCTGATCCTGGGGCGGGGCAGCAATGTCCTTGCGCCCGACGGGGGGATCGACGGCACCGTGGTGGTCACGGCCCGGGCTCAGTCTATGGAGCTTCGCGGAGCTGTGCTGGAAGCCGAGTGCGGCGCTCTGCTGGGCCGTCTGGCGGCCTTCGCCGCAGACGGGGATCTGGCCGGCCTGAGCTTTGCCTGCGGCATTCCCGGCACCCTGGGCGGTGCCCTGGTGATGAATGCCGGAGCCTACGGCGGCGAAATGGCCGATGTCACACTGGAATCGGAATTTCTGGATGAGAACCTTCGCCTGTGCAGTTTCCGGGAGCAGGAGCACGGCTTCGGCTACCGCCGCAGCGCCTTTCCTGCCGGAAGCGTCATTCTTCGGGCCCGGCTGAAACTCAGTCCGGGGGAGGGGAGCGTGCTGCGGGAAGAGATGCGCAGCCTTCTGGAAAAGCGCAGCGCCTCCCGGCCACTCCATCTGCCCAGCGCGGGCAGCGCCTTCAAGCGGCCCGAGGGGGCCTATGCCGCCGCCCTGATCGATCAGGCGGGACTGAAGGG
>JAZSQG010000083.1:0-8362 GCA_045537855.1 Oscillospiraceae bacterium | reverse complement strand
CACCGCCCCACGCCCCACGGCGGCGAATACATGCCCGGCGTGTTCAGCGTCACCAACAATGTCATGCACGGCAGCCTCACCGCCGCCAGCCCCGACGGGCGGCGGGCCGGGGAGCCGCTCAGCGACTGCATGGGGCCTGCCCATACCACGGCCGGCAGCCATGACCGCAGCGGACCCACCGCCGTGGCCAACAGCGTGGCCAAGCTGGACCATGGACGCATCGGCAACGGCATCATCCTGAACTGGAAGTTCTCCCCCGGTACCGTGGCGGGGGATGCGGGCCGGGATAAGCTCATCAGCCTCATGGAGACCTATTTCCGAAACGGCGGCATGCAGAGCCAATTCTCCATCGTGGGGAAGGAGCTGCTGCTTCAGGCCCAGAAAAAGCCGGAGGACTATCAGGGTCTGCTGGTGCGCATTGCGGGATACAGCGCCTACTATGTGGAGCTGAGCCGGGAGCTGCAGAACGACCTCATCGGCAGAACGGAGTTCTGAGTCCCGCAGAAAAAGAAAACACCCCGGACTCCGGCATTTTTGCCGGAGTCCGGGGTGACTGCTTTTTGGAGTGAGTTTATTTTGCCTTGCCCTTGGCTTCCAGGCTGAGCTGACGGCGGTTTTCCACCTCGTAGCTCTTGGGGCGGATGTCCCCCGCCCTGGTGAGGGCGATCTTGGTGAGCATGGGGCCGACCAGCTCGTAAATGAGGACACCGAAGAGAATGATGTTGCGGACCATGTAGCCCTGCTCGCCCAGCTGCAGCACCTGCAGGGACATGCCCAGGGCCACGCCCGCCTGGGGGAAGAGGGTGATGCCCAGATACTTGCGCACGGGCGCTTCGCAGTGGCTGATGCTGGTGCTCAGCCAGCTGCCGAAGTATTTACCCAGGCAGCGGGAGAGGATATAGGCCACGCCGATGCCCACGATGGCGATGTCCACAAACACGTCCAGACGCAGGGAAGCGCCGCTGATGACGAAAAACAGGGTGTAGAGGGGGGCCGTCCAGCGGTCCTCCTTTTCCATCAGGTCCTCCGACAGGGGGCAGGTGTTGCAGAACACGGTGCCCAGCATCATGCAGACCAGCAGGGGAGAGAGGCCGAATTCCAGCCCCCCCACATGGAAGCGGAGCTTTGCCAGGGCCACCGTCAGCACCACGAAGCCGGTCATCAGGGTCAGACGGTTGCGGTGGGAATTGAAGTAGCGCTCCAGGAAGGTGAGCAGCAGACCCAGCAGGGCACCCAGCGCCAGGGAAAGGACGATCTCAAACAGGGGCTCCAGCAGGAGGTTCAGGGTCTCCACATGGCCCTGCACCATGGAGCGGGCCAGGCCGAAGCTCACGGCGAAGACCATGAGACCCGCCGCGTCGTCCAGGGCGACCACGGGCAGCAGCATATCCGTCACAGGGCCTTTGGCCTTGTACTGACGCACCACCATCAGGGTGGCGGCGGGAGCCGTGGCGGAGGCGATGGCGCCCAGGCACAGGGCCATGGGCACGCTGAGCTTGTCGCCCAGCAGGGCATGCAGGGCGATCAGGACGATGTCCACCACCAGGGTGGTGATGACGCACTGAAGAATGCCCACGGTGACCGCCTGCCGGCCCACGTGCTTCAGCTTTTCCAGGTGGAATTCGCTGCCGATGGCAAAGGCGATGAAGCCCAGAGAAATATCGGAGAGAAAGCTCAGACTGTCGGTCTCGCCGATGGTGTTGAAGCCCAGTCCGGGGACACCCAGCCGGCCCAGCACATAGGGACCGATGAGAACGCCGGCCACCAGGTAGGCCGTCACATCCGGCATTTTCAGGCGGCTGAACAGTCTGGTGAGCAGAAGACCTGCGATGAGTGCGATGCCCACGCACAAAATTGCCTGCATCATGATGGATACGCCTTTCAAACCAAAGATCGTGATTTCACACAAGTACGCATTATACGGCGGCAGTCTGCGGAAAGCAAGAGGGCGAACACGAAAACAGCACGAAAAATGACGGCTTTTTTGCAGGAAATTTGGCGGTTTTTATGCATGGGAAAGTCCCGTTGCCAGAGGGGGGCTTTTTTGCTATACTGAAACCAATCATAAATATTGGGAGGCATACCATGGATAAGCGTACCCGCGTGCTGAACGCACTGAATAAAAAGCCGGTGGACCATGTTCCTGTGGGCTTCTGGCATCATTTTTCCGGGGAAGAGGAGCTGGGGCAGGCCAATGTGGATGCCCAGCTGAAATACTACCGGGAGACGGACCTGGACTTTGTGAAGGTCATGAGCGACGGCTATCTGGTTTATCCCATTGAAAAGGATTCCCTGAAGACCGCCGAGGACCTGTGGAAGCTGCGGCCTCTGGGCCCGGAGCATCCCTACATCACCGAGCAGCTGTGGCGGGCCAAAGCCATGGTGGATGCCATCGGGCAGGAACGCTGCGTCTTCTATAACCTCTTCTGCCCCCTGACGGCCATCAAGTTCTGCATGGACGATGAGACCCTCATGCGCTTTGCCAAGGAGGAGACCCTGGCCTTCATGCACCTGCTGGACGTGGTGGCTCAGGATCAGGCTTATCTGGGAGAGAAGCTTATCACCGAGGCCGGCTGCGACGGGATCTATTACTGCGTGCAGCATGCCGAGAAGGAACGCTTCAGCATGGAAGAGTACCGCAGGATTGTGGCTCCCGGGGAGCTGTATGTGCTGGAGCGCATCAACCGCTTCTCCGACAACAACATTCTCCACTGCTGCGCGTTCTGGGGCTTCAGCAATCAGATGGAACTGTGGCAGAACTATCCCGCCAAGTGTGTCAACTGGGCCACCCATGTGGAGATGGTGGGCCTCAACGAGGGCCGGCATTTCTTCGGAAACCGCTGCATTCTGGGCGGCTTTGACACCCACTGGGACTTCGACGATCCCAGCCAGACCCGGGGCATCCTCTACGAGGGCAGCAAGGAGCAGCTGCAGGCGCACACCCGCAATCTGATCCTGGAAACGGGCAAGCTGGGCCTCATGCTGGGCGGCGACTGCACCTATTCGGAAATGACGGATACCACCCGCATCCGGTGGATCGTGGAGGCGGCCAGAAGCCTCTGACTTCCGCCCCTTCCAGCAAAAAACATTGACAAAACCGCATGCATCATGTAGAGTGTGAATAATCTGTGAACACATAAAAATATTGAAGCTTTAAGCCCCGACAGGAGTTTGATGTATGCGTAACGATGGAATCCGCGTCAGAGAAGAAGACGCGATGTACTACCTGATCCCCCATTTCCTGACACGGCGTTATGACGCCATGAACATGGTCACGGTGCATATCCCGGAGGAGCCTCTTCGGAAGTACATGAATGAAAAGCGGAAAGAGGGCCGGCGGATCAGCCATATGGCGCTGGTGCTGACGGCTTATCTCCGCTGCGTCAAGGAATTTCCTTCTCTCAACCGCTTTATCGGCAACAAGACCATTTATCAGCATAAAGACTTCACCGCGGCGCTGGTGGTGCTTCGTCCCGGCGGGGGCGAGACCATGGCCAAGCTGGAGCTGGAGCCCGGGGAAGACGTGTTCAGCGTGCAGGACAAGATCGATCGGTTTCTGGAGGACAGCCGGGATTCCGGCAAGGAAAACGGCCTGGACAAGACCATGGCCAAGCTCTGTCAGCTCAGCTGGCTCATGAGCTTCCTCATCGGCATCCTCCGTTTCCTGGACCGGCACGGCCTGCTGCCCCGCTTCCTGGTGAAGGTCAGCCCCTTCCATGCCAGCCTGCTGATCTCCAATCTGGCCAGCATCCGCACCAACCACATCTACCACCATGTATATGAGTTCGGCACCACCAGTGTGGCCATCACCATGGGCAACATGGTGGAGGTGCCCCGGCGTACCCGGGACGGCATTGTGCACGACCGCTGCATTCCCATGGGCATCGTCATGGATGAGCGCATCGCCTCCGGCGTGTACTTCGCCTCCGTCTTTGCCCGCTTCCGCCAGCTTCTGGCTAAGCCCGAGCTGCTGGAAAAGCCCTGGGAGGAGCAGGAACGGGCGCAGGAGCAGGCGTCTGATAACCTCGTCACCGTGTGACGCGGAAAATTTGTACATGTAAAAACGGCCCTGCCGGAGGCGCGCTCCGGCGGGGCCGTTTTGCGGTTTTCACTGTCCGTTTCCTTTTGCCTGCTGCCGGTCCGCCCTGGTGGCGGAGGCGTCCACATCCCGGAAGCCCTTTCCCACTACCTCGTTGATGGCGGCGGTAAACACAAAGGCGTCGGGGTCGATGCTTTTGATCAGGGCCTTCACCCGGTGGACCTGTCCGGGCCGGACCACGGTCATCAGGACATTGCGCTCCTGCCGGGCATACATGCCCTCGCCCCGGAGGAGGGTCACACCCCGGGGGAGGCGGGTCATCACCGCTTCCGCAACGGCCTCCGGCGGGCCGGAGGTGATGATGAAGAAGAGGCTTGCCCGGTTCATGCCCCGGATGAGCCGGTCATTGACCCAGGAGGCCACGGTGATGCTGATAACGGCGTAGATGCCGATTTCCAGATTCCGGTTCACCAGCATGGAGAAGAGCACCACCGCCCCGTCCACCACCATGAACATGGTGCCCAGGGACAGGTCCCGCCGCCGGGTCAGCAGCAGCCTTGCCAGCAGGTCCGTGCCGCCGGAGGAACTGTCCGCCCGGAGGAAGAGCACCGCGCTGGTGCCGGTAAGGGCGCCGCCGCAGATGGCGGCCAGCAGCGGGTCGTGGGTGGCACAGGGGACAAAGGGGGCGGTGCCGTCCACCATCAGCGTGTAGAGGCCGGTGGTGGCCAGGGTCGCCAGGGTAAAGCTCCAGCCCTTGGCAAAAATGGCCCAGACGAGCAGGGGGACGGTGAGTACCAGCACAAAGGTACCCACCGGTACGGGAAAAAAGCGGTTTATGGCGATGGCAAGGCCGGAAAAGCCCCCTGCCGCAATGTTGTTGTCCACCAGAAACAGGTTCAGGGCCATGGCGTAGCAAAGGTTGCCCAGAACGATGTAGATGCACTTGCTTACAAGGGCGGCGCCGCGGGAATTGCCCATAGCTGCATTTCTCCTTTCCCGAAGGGCCTGCTGCAGGGCCCGGTTTCCCGGGCAGTATAGCACGATGCCTGCGGCGAATCAATTCCCGGACGAAAAATTAGTTCCGGTTAAGCGCACTTTGGCGGAGTGCAGGAAACAGCGCAGCGAAGCGGAAAAAACGCCGGTCAGCGGGAAAGGGCTTCCGGTGGGGCGAAGGGAAAGAGAAGTTTCCCCGCCGCCCCCGCACCGCCCGTTGCAACGGGGAGAAATTGGTGTTATACTGACAAAAATATGTGCTTTCCGCGGGCATGCCGCCCGCCATCATACGCCGAAAAGGAGTATCTGCAATGCTGAAGTATCCGCATTTGTTCCAGCCCATCGAAATTGCCGGAACGCTGTTTCGCAGCCGTATCTTCGCGGCGCCCACCGGGTATCAGGACATGGACCGGGAAGGCGTCATGCCGCCCGAGGCTGCGGCCTACTATGCCCGCAAGGCCAAAGGCGGCGCTGCCGCCGTCACCATCGGCGAATGCGTGGTGGACTCCGATTACGGTCGGGGCGCCAGCTACCATGTGCGCATGGATGACCCCTTTGCAGCCCATTCCATCAACCGCGTTGCCGCAGATATCCGCCGTTACGGCGCCGTGGCCTCCTGCGAGCTGCAGCACGCGGGCATGTATGCAAACCGGGGCAGCGGCCTCAAGGGAGAAGCCAGCCGCGGCCTGAGCTACGGCCCCGTGGACTGTGAAGAGGACGGCCGGATCGTCCTTGCCATGGATGAGGACTTCATCCAGTATACCATCGAAAAGTATGCCAAAGCCGCTGCCTTTGCCAAGGCAAACGGCGCCGGCATGGTCACCGTACATGCGGGTCACGGCTGGCTGCTGAGCCAGTTCCTGTCTCCCACCCTGAACACCCGGAAGGATCGGTGGGGCGGCCCGGATATCGAGAACCGCGCCCGACTCAGCGTCGCCATCTGCGATGCCATCCGCAGGGAAGTGGGGCCCAGGTTCCCCATTGAAGTGCGCATCAGCGGCAGCGAATGTTACGAAGGCGGCTATGGCATCGACGAAGGCATCGCCTTTGCCAGGCAGCTGGAGGGGCATTGTGACCTGATCCATGTTTCTGCCGGCAGCCATGAGGTGGAGGAAGTGTTCACCGTCACCCATCCCAGCATGTTCCTGCCCGACAGCTGCAACGCCATCTACGCCGAAGAAGTGAAGAAGCATGTGAAGACGCCTGTGGCCACCGTGGGTGCCCACGGAAACCCCGAGATCATGGAAGAGCTCATCGCTTCCGGCAAGGTGGACGTGATTGAGATCGCCCGGGGCCTCATCGCCGACCCCGACCTGCCCAACAAGCTGCGCAGAGGGCAGGATGAAGAAGTGCGCAAGTGCATGCGCTGCCTGGCCTGCTTCTCCAACCTGCTGAACAACGGCCAGTTCCACTGCGCCATCAACCCCGAAGTGGGCCGGGAAGTGGAATACGCCGTGCCCGTGCCCCTGAAGGAGCAGAAGACCGTTCTGGTGGCCGGCGGCGGCGTGGGCGGCATGCAGGCTGCCCTTACTGCGGCGGAGCGGGGGCACAAGGTCATCCTCTGTGAGAAGAGCGGCGAACTGGGCGGCACCCTGCGCTGCGAGCGCCATGTGCCCTTCAAGACCAAGCTGGATGCCTATCTGGACCAGCAGGCCCGGAATGTGGGCCGTGCCGCCATCGACCTGCGCCTGAACACGGAGGTCACCCCCGAGCTGGCCAGACAGCTGCAGCCCGATGTGATCATCGCTGCCACCGGCGCGCGGCCGGTGAAGCCGCCCATCCCCGGCATCGACGGGGCCAATGTCTGTTCCGCGGAGGAAGTCTACCGGGATACCGGCAAGGCCGGTGACCGGGTGGTCATCCTGGGCGCGGGCCTGGTGGGCGTGGAACTGGGCATCTACCTGGCCATGCTGGGCAAAAAGGTGGACATCGTGGAAATGCTGGACCACATCAGCGACGGCGGCAACATGCTGCACATCCTGGCGCTGGAAGTGCAGATCAGGAAGTACGGCATCGGCCTGCACCTGTCCACCAAGGCCGAAGAGATCACCGGGGAAGGTGTCATTGCCGGCGGTACCCTCTACGAAGCGGACACCGTCATCTACGCGGTGGGCCAGAAGCCCGAGCGGGCTGCGGCCACGGCCCTGTATGACTGCGCACCGGAGTTTTACATTCTGGGCGACTGTGTCAGTCCCGCCAATATCATGAACGCCACCGCCTCGGCGGATGCCATTGCCCGCAGCATATGACGGAAGCAAGGCGGAAAGAAGCCTTTGAAAGCCTGCCGGTGCCCAGGGCACTGGCAGCTTTCATTGTGCCCACGGTGCTGAGTCAGCTCATCACCATGATCTACAATCTGGCCGACACCTTCTTTGTCGGCCACACGGGGGATACGGCCCAGGTGGCTGCCATGGGCATCGTCACGCCGGTGTTCCTGATGATGGGCATGGTCTCCTCCATTTTCGGCGTGGGCGCCAATGCGGGCGTCAGCGCCGCTCTGGGTGCGGGCAGGCGGGAGCGGGCCCGGCAGGTGGCGTCCTTCTCCCTGTGGACGGGGCTTGGTGCCATCTGCGTCTTTGCCCTGCTGCTGAGTCTGTTCATGGAGCCCTTCCTGCTGGCCATCGGCGCAGGGGCCCGGACGCTGGATTACTGTGTCAGCTATCTGCGCTGGACCTTCCTCCTGGGCTGTGTGCCTACGGTGTTCAGCTCTCTCATGGGGCAGCTCTTCCTGGCGGAAGGGGAAAGCCGCGTCACCGGCATCGGCGGCGCTTTGGGCGGCATCCTGAACATCCTGCTGGACCCCCTGTTCATCTTCACGTTTGATATGGGCATCACCGGTGCCGCCATCGCCACTGTGCTCTCCAACTGCGTCGCATCCCTGTTTTATCTTACGATGTACTGCCGCAGGAAGAAGGGCATGGTGCTGCGCCTCCATCCCCGCCACTACAGCGGGAGGGACGGGGTGGCCGCCTCCGTGCTGCTCATCGGCATTCCCTCCGGCTTTGCCCTGCTGCTCACTACCGTGTGCGACTTTGTGCGTACCCACTACATCGGCCTGCTGGGTACGGATGTGGATATGGCGGCCTTCGGCGTGGTGCTCCGGGTGGGCAATCTCATGATCGGCCTTTCCGTGGGCATGGCCCAGGGCATCCGCCCGCTGGTGGCCTATAACCACGCTTCCGGCAATCATGCCCGGATGCGGGCGGTGATGAAGGGCTCCATGCTGGTGGTGGCGAGCTTCGTGCTGCTGTTCACCGCCCTGCTGGAAGTGGGTGCCCGGCAGGTCATGGGTTTCTTCCTCACCGATGCCGAAACGGTGACGCTGGGGGC